>CANHGA010000229.1 GCA_947460085.1 Synechococcaceae cyanobacterium | reverse complement strand
GGTGCCCAGATAGCGCTTGCGCTTGGGGCTCTTGTGGTCGAGCAGGTGACTGCGGAAAGCGCGACGACGCAGGAACTTGCCGGTACCGGTCGCTTTGAACCGCTTGGCGGCTGCTTTGCGGGTCTTGAGCTTCGGCATGTCTCCTAACGCGGGCACAAACAAGCAGAGTACGACGTGAGAGTCCCTTCTTCCAACACCGTGCCATGAAGCTGATGGTTTTGGAACGCTCCTGGGGGCGCAGATCGCTCTTAACGGCTGGGATTTGGCTGGGTAGTTTGCTTGTGGCCGGTGGTTGCCGCGCTGAGCCCCCAGGTCCCCAAGCCCCTGCCCAGTCGCAGCGCTCGAGCCTGCATTGGTCGGTGCCTTTGGTCCCTGAGGTCCAGTCCCGAGATCCCGTGTTGTGGGTGGCCCTGGCGGCCCACCTGCGCCCGCCGGAGCCCCTGCGGTTGACCAGTGCCCAGGGCAATCTCACCCTGGTAACGAGCACCGGCCGCCGGATTTCGGCGCCGGGCCTGGTGCTGCGTTGGCGGATGCTGCCCTTGGCAGAGCCGCTGCAAATCAGCCGCCAGGTGCTCGGGCCGTTTGCCAGTTTTGAGACCGCTGAAACCGCGGCCAACAGCTGGCGTCAGCAGGGTGCCCAGGCGGTTGTGGCCCATCCGGGTGAGTGGGAGGTGTGGGCGCCTTTGGGCTCCCCTCTCCCCACCGCAGGCAAGCCCCGCCTTTGGCAGGAGCTGCAGCGGCAACGCCCGGTTTTGGTGCTGGCTCCACCCCCTGCTGCTGGGGGGGGAGCCAACTCGATCGCCAACTCGATCGCCAACTCGGTGCTGGAGGGGCCCCTCCAGATTGATGCGCCCGGTGGTTTGCGCTGGCAGGGCGGGGTTTATGCCGGGCCCTTCCGGCTGCAGGGGGATGCCTATGGCAGTTGGAGCCTGGTGGAGCAGGTGCCCTTGGAGCGCTATTTGCTCGGGGTGGTGCCCCACGAGATCGGCGCGGGGGCTCCTGCTGCGGCCCTCGAGGCCCAGGCCGTGCTGGCGCGCACCTGGGCGGTCCGCAACCAGGGGCGTTTTGCCTTGGACGGCTATCACCTCTGCGCCGATACCCAGTGCCAGGTTTATGGGGATCCCCGCGGGGCAGGGGCGGCGGTCAAGCAGGCCGTCGTCGCCACCCAATCCCGGGTGCTCAGCTGGGCTGGCCAGCCCATCCATGCGGTTTACCACGCCAGCAATGGGGGCGTTTCAGCTGGCTTTGAGGAGGCCTGGGGCGGCGCTGGGTTGCCCTACCTCAAGCCGGCCATTGATGGGCCCAGCTCGGGGCCCCAGACCCTCGTGGGGCGCTTTCCACTGCCCCTGGGGGCGACTGGGGTTCACGACTTCCTGGCCCATGGCGGAGCGGCCTACGGGGCCGACCACTCCCGTTTTCGTTGGACGCGCAGCCTCGATGCTGGCCAGATTGCCAAGGCTGTGGCGGCCCAGGCCCCCCAGCTGGGTCAGCCCCAACAGGTGGTTGTTCTGCGGCGGGGTGCCAGTGGTCGGGTGCTGGCTTTGAAGATCGTGGGCGAAGGGGGCGATGTGGTGCTCCATCTCGATGCCATTCGGCGCACCTTGCGCCCACTGCCCAGCACGTTGTTTGTGGTCCAGAAGGTGGCTCCCGGGCAGTGGTTGTTCGAAGGCGGCGGCTTTGGCCATGGCGCCGGACTCTCCCAGGCCGGGGCGATGGACCTGGCCCGGCGGGGTTGGGGGCTGCAGCAGATCCTTCAGCACTACTACCCAGGCACCAGCCTGCAACCCCTGGCTGGTTTGCAACCGCCCGTGCCGCCGGCCATGGAACCCTGATTTTTGGCGCTCGCTTTAGAGTTGGTGCACTTCACAGAAGGCGATGGCTGCGGGCGGCAGTGCCACTGAGACCGCCCCCAAGCGTCGTCGCGGTAAGTCGGCCCTGTTTGTGGTCGGTTGCGGTTGGGCCGGCATGGCCCCCCACTGGCTTGATCCTTCGATCCGCCTGGTCCCGTCCATCACCGTGGCGCTGTTGCTGGGCGGCTACATCATTCGGGCGGTCCTAGCTCCAGCCCTGCGGGCCGCCAAGCAGCCATCGCAATCCCCCGAATCCAATCCCTCCCAGGGTTTGGAGGCTTGGCCATCGGTCGATGTGGTGGTGGCTGCCCGGGATGAACAGGCGGTGATTGGCCGGCTGGTGGAGCGGATGGCGCTGGTGCGTTATCCGGAAGGCCTGCTCAAACTTTGGGTGGTTGATGACGGCAGCACGGACCGCACACCGGAGGTCTTGGCGGAGCTCCAGGACCGGTTTCCTTTTTTGCGGTTGCTCAGGCGGGCTCCCGATGCTGGCGGGGGCAAATCCGGGGCCCTCAATGAGGTGCTTCAGCAGCTGCAGGCCAGGTGGATGCTCGTCTTGGATGCCGATGCCGATCTCCAGGCCGACACGCTGGAGCGGCTGATTCCCTATGCCGAAGCGGGCCGTTGGTCGGCGGTGCAATTGCGCAAGGCTGAGGTGAATGCCTCGGTGAATTGGCTCACCAAGTTGCAAGCCATGGAGATGGCGTTCGATGCGGTGATCCAGCAGGGCCGGCTTGCCACTGCAGGGGTGGCGGAACTGCGGGGCAATGGCCAACTGCTCCGCCGCGATGCCTTGCACAGCTGCGGCGGGTTCAATGAAGCCACGGTGACCGATGACCTTGATTTGAGTTTTCGGCTGTTGATCGACCAGCAACCAATCGGCCTTCTCTGGAATCCCCCGGTTCAGGAGGAAGCGGTGTTGGGCCTGGCGGCGCTGTGGCGCCAACGCCAGCGATGGGCTGAGGGGGGTCTGCAGCGCTTTTTTGATTACGGGCCCCAGTTGTTTTTTGGTCGCCTCAAGGCCTCGCAAAAGCTCGATCTGTTGTTCTTCTTCCTGCTCCAGTACGCCCTGCCCATCGTCGCCATTGCCGATTTGGCGGGGGCTTTGGTCACGGCCACCCGTCCCACGATCTGGCCCCTTTCCGTTGTGGCGTTTGCTCTGTCAGGGGTTTCGATCGTT
>CANHGA010000228.1 GCA_947460085.1 Synechococcaceae cyanobacterium | reverse complement strand
CCAGAAATGCCCTAAAAACTCACGCTGAACGATTGACCCAGCCAATCGCGCTGTGAAGATTAGTCCAAACGCCAACCATCCTTAAAAAGCATCGGTCAATTCCTATTGGAATTCATCGATGACTCCAATTTAAACGACCAAACACTTCACCTGGACTGCCAACAGATCGTGGCGGTCTTTTTTTCTGCGCCCATTCCCCGTTCCCTTCCCTTCCTTATTGCTATCGCCATGGCCCTTGCCAGTGCCAACCGACGTCGCTTTTTGGCTCTCCTGGGTGGAGCAGTGACCACCTCGATGCTGCTGAGCGGTTGCTTGGGGACTCCCCCCAGCCGACGGGCATCAAGCCCCCAAGAACCGATCCAACTCAACGCCAAGGCAGCGTCCCAGCTCGAAACCGCGGGTATCAGCCTGGGTTTTGTTCCCATTCTGGAGGCTGCCCCCCTGGTGGTGGGGTTGGAGAAAGGCTTCTTTGCCAGGCACGGACTGGATGTGAAGCTCTCCAAGCAGTCCAGCTGGTCGGCTGCCCGCGACAACGTCTTGCTTGGCAACGCCGGAGGCGGCATCGACGGTGGTCAATGGCAAATGCCCATGCCCCAGATGATCAGCGAGGGTGCCATCACCAACGGCAAAAAAGTGCCGATGTACATCCTGGCGATGCTGATGAGCCAGGGGAATGGCATCGCCGCATCCAATGCCGTCAAGGATGGCAATCTCAGCATCAACCTGAAAACATCGTCTCCTGGTTTCTTCCAAACCTTCAGCCAAAAGAAAGGGCGCAAGTTCAGGGCCGCCTACACCTTCCCGAAGGCCAACCAGGACATCTGGCTTCGGTACTGGCTCGCCGCCAACGGGGTCGATCCCAATCGGGACGTGGAACTCCTGACCGTTCCCGCCCCCGAAACCTTGCAAGGGATGAAGAACGGCACCATGGAGGCCTTTTCCACCGGGGATCCCTGGCCATCGCGCATCGCCAAGGACAACGTGGGCTACATGGCGGCAACTACAGCCCAAATCTGGAAAGTGAACCCCGAGGAATACCTGGCCGTGCGGGCTGATTGGGTGAATCAAAACCCCAAGGCAACCGTTGCCCTGCTCAAGGGCCTGATCGAGGCCCAACGGTGGCTTGACAAGCCTGAGAACAAGGCAAAAGCAGCCCAGATTTTGGGTTCCCGCAAGTGGTTCAACGTGCCCGTGCCGGTACTGGAGCAATCGCTCAAGGGCCAGTACAAGATGGGCGCCAAAGGCACCCCAGAAAGGGATCCCAAGATGGGCCCCCTCTTCTGGGGCAGCGATCGGGGTGTGATCTCCTATCCCTACACCAGCCTCACCCTGTGGTTCCTGGTTGAGTCCATGCGCTGGAAGTTCTATCCCGGCACGGTTGACACCATCCAGCAAGCCCAGGCGATCAACAACAGGGTGACCAGAGGCGACCTCTGGTTGAAGGCTGCCGAGCAGCTGGGCTTGCCCGCCAAGCAGATTCCCACCTCCCCGAGCCGCGGCAAGGAGGTGTTCTTCGACGGCACGGTGTACGACCCCAGCAATCCCCAGGCCTATCTCAACAGCCTGAAGATCAAAAACTAATCGCGTTTCCTAGGGCCTGGCGGCGAATGACCCAACCATCAGGCCCTTGGCGCATTCATCCCGATTTCCAGTTCCCAATTTTCACTTCCCGATTACTTCATCCATCCAGGAGTTCTTTAACGATGACAACCGCACCGGGCTCAGGCTTCAATCTCCCCCTCTGGTGGAAGCGCAACCGCAAGCAGATCCTCTACCCCTTCTTGGGCACGGCTGGGTTCCTGCTCCTCTGGCAGCTGAGCTCAAGCCTCGGTCTCACCAAGCTCACCGGCCCCCTCAGCCTGTGGAGCGAGGAGCGGACCCGGGAATTGCTGCTCTATCCCTTTTTTGATAACGGCGGGCTCGATAAAGGCCTGTTTCTCCACACCATGAGCAGCCTGTCGCGCGTGGCCATGGGCTATTCCCTGGCAGCGGTGATCGGTATCGCCGTGGGCATTGCCGTGGGAATCAACAAAGACCTCAACCGCGCCTTCGACCCCCTGTTTCAGTTCCTACGCATGGTGGCTCCCCTGGCCTGGGTTCCCATCGCCCTGGTGATGTTCCAGCAGAACCAGCCGGCTGCGATCTTTGTGATTTTCATCACCTCGATCTGGCCGATCCTGATCAACACCGCTGAGGGTGTGCGCCAAATCCCGCAGGACTACCGCAATGTGGCCCTGGTGCTGCAGATGTCGAACCGGCGCTTCTTTACCAAGATCCTGATTCCTTCTGCCCTGCCCTACATCTTCACCGGCCTGCGCATCTCCATTGGCCTGGCCTGGCTCGCCATCATCGCCGCCGAAATTGTGATGCCCGGCACCCCGGGGATCGGCTTCTTTATCTGGGATGCCAACCAAAACGGCTATGTCTCCGACATCGTTCTGGGCGTTGTCTGGATCGGCGCCATCGGCCTGATCCTCGATCGCTTCATGGCCTGGCTCCAAACCCGCATCGCCTCAGGCCGCTAAGCCATGCCAAACCCCAGGAGAACCGTGGTCCTTTTTCTAACGGCCCGCTACCTCGTCATAGCAGCCATGGTTCTGGCCTTTTGGTGGGCCTATCGCACCGCTTGATCCCCCTGTTCTTTGTCTTTTGATGCCATGACAACCCTGGTTGCTGTTCAGGATGTTGCCAAGGACTTTCCCCTCTCCGGGGGGGGTCACTATCTCGCCCTCAAGGGCATCAACCTTGAAATCCGCAAGGGTGAATTCATCTCCCTGATCGGCCATTCCGGCTGCGGCAAGAGCACCCTGCTCAACATGGTCGCCGGCCTCGATTTGCCCACGGATGGGGCAGTGCTGCTGGAAGGGGAAACCATCAAACGGCCCGGCCCCGACAAAATGGTGGTCTTTCAAAACTACTCGCTGCTACCCTGGCTCACGGTGCGCGAGAACATCGCCCTCGCGGTGGTTGAAGTGATGCCCGACCTCCCCCAAGCCGAGCGGGAAGCCGTGGTGGAGGAACACATCGCCATGGTG
>CANHGA010000227.1 GCA_947460085.1 Synechococcaceae cyanobacterium | reverse complement strand
TCACCTCAAACCAGCAGGGTGAAGGAGGACACCACCTGGTGGAACAGACCTTTCACCTTGTTCCAGCGAATTTCATTGGTGCTGGCCGCAAAGGTGTAAAGCCGACCCCGGTCGACCACCACGGTGGCCAATTCATGCCGGTCCCGGTCCTCCAGGTGCACGGCGTACTCCAGGTCGTAGAAGGTGCGCCCGCCCTCTTGGCGCTCGCTCGCCTCCACCAGGGTGGCCTGGCGGCCGCTGCCCTCGGGGGCGATCACCGTGCGGCGCAGCTGCTCACCGACGGCCACCGCACTGCCCAGGGTCTCCAGGTCGCTCTGGCTGCTGACATCAGCAATCACCAGGCTGAGGGTCTCATCACTGTTGATCAGGTCGTGGAAGACCACCTGGGGGCCGCCACTCACCTGGGCGCGGGTCCAGCCGGTGGGATACAGAAAGGCGTAGCGGCCATCCGGGCTTTGGAAACCATTCAGCCCAGCCGCCGCCGCACTGCATCCCACCAGCACAAACCCAGTCAGGAGCACCGCAAAGAGGCGGGGCAACAGGGCAGGCAGCACCTTGCGGAGAAAGGCCATCAAATTGCGCCAAACAATGCGTCAGCCCATTCTGCTGGCTGCCCGAGTACAGGCGAGCAAAAGCACCCCTAGATTCGCGCCACTTGCGGCGGATCGCTGAGCGGCTTCACGCGCCCCCTAGCCAGGCTGATCGAGCAGTTTGAACGGCTGCCAGGCATTGGTCCGCGCACCGCCCAACGGCTGGCCCTGCACCTGTTGCGCCAGCCGGAAGAGCAGATCCATGCCTTCGCCGATGCCCTGCTGGCGGCCCGCAGCCAGGTGGGGCAATGCCAGCGCTGCTTCCACCTCTCGGCAGAACCCCTCTGTGAGATTTGTCGCAATGGGGAACGGCGCAATGGCCAGATCTGCGTGGTTGCCGACTCCCGGGACCTCTTGGCCATGGAGCGCACCCGCGAGTTCAAGGGGGGCTACCACGTGATCGGCGGCTTGATTTCACCGATGGATGGCATTGGCCCTGAACTCCTCCAAATCCAGCCTCTGGTCCACCGGGTCGACCAGGAACAGGTGAGCGAAGTGATCCTGGCCCTCACCCCCAGCGTGGAGGGAGACACCACAAGCCTCTATCTGGCCAGGCTGCTCAAACCCTTCACCACCGTGAGCCGCATCGCCTACGGCCTGCCGGTGGGCAGCGAGTTGGAGTACGCCGATGAAGTCACCCTGGCCCGGGCCTTTGAAGGCCGCCGCCAGGTGGAGTAGGGACCACCGTGAGCAGCCCCGCCATGAGCAGCCCTGGCAGCCGATACAGCGCCATTGCCCCGGCGGAGCGGCTACCGCCCTGGCTCAGGCGGCCGATTGGTAATGCGTCTGCCTTGGAGGCGGTGCAGGGGATCGTTAAACAGCAGGGGCTGCACACCATTTGCGAGGAGGGCCGTTGCCCCAACCGGGGTGAGTGCTACGCAGCAGGCACGGCCACGTTTCTGTTGGGTGGTCCGATTTGCACCCGCAGCTGTGCCTTTTGCCAAGTGGAGAAGGGGGAAGCCCCAGCGCCCTTCGATGGCCTCGAAGCCGAACGGGTCGCTACGGCGGTTGACGCCATGGGCCTGCGTTATGTGGTGCTGACCGCCGTCGCCCGCGACGACCTCCCCGACCACGGGGCCTGTCTGTTTACGGGAGCCATGGCCGCCATTCGAGCTCGCAACCCCCTGATCAGCATTGAAGTGCTCACTCCCGACTTCTGGGGAGGTTTTCGAGATGAAGGGGCGGCCATCGCCGCCCAGCGGCAACGGCTGACTGCCGTGCTTGCCGCCGAACCGGTGTGCTTCAACCACAACCTCGAAACGGTGGAACGCCTCCAGGGGGTGGTGCGCCGCGGGGCTACCTACCACCGCTCCCTAGGGCTGCTTGCCGCCGCCAGGGAGCTGGCCCCGGGAATCCCCACGAAATCGGGGCTGATGCTGGGCCTGGGGGAAAGCTTCGATGAAGTGGTAGCCGCCCTGGGGGATCTTCGCCAGGTGGATTGCCAGCGCCTCACCCTCGGGCAATACTTGCGGCCATCCCTGGCCCACATTCCCGTGGCCCGCTATTGGAGGCCTGAGGAGTTTGATGAACTCGGGGCCATCGCCAGGGGGCTGGGTTTCCAGCAGGTCCGCAGTGGACCCCTGGTGCGTAGCAGCTACCACGCGGAGTCAACGCAAGAGCCCTAGATCCCCTAGGGCCAAGGGCCTGCTCTGGGCATGGCTTGCCCTAGCCACGGTGGCAGCGCCGGTTGCAACCCAGGCTGGGCCCGTGGATGACAAAGGTCCTGAAACTGGCCCTGAAACTGTTCATGAACCAGTTCTCGAACCCGCCAGCCCCTGGCCAACCCTGAACAGCTTGCTGAAGGCCCCCCCGTGGCTGGATCTCGGCCTGAACATTCAGAGCGATGGGCTGGGCAACCCCAGGGGAGGAACCCGCAAAACCACCAATTGGATCCAGCAAACCACCTTGGATGCCAGCTTCAGCAGGGGCTTTGGCAAGGACGTGGCCCTCTGGAAGGAAGCCGACCACTGGAAAGGCCATCTGGAACTCACCCTGTTCAGCGGCACGGCGGGCTACGGCCAAACCATCGGGAGCGCCTTTCCCCTAACGGCGAGCGACCACCCCATCGGTCTTTGGCTCACCGAAGCCAGTGTGACCCGGTCCGCTGGCATGGGGGAGGTGGATTTCAAGGCCGGGGTGTTTTCCCTCAACCCTGGGTTCATCGAAGCACCGGTGCTCGATGCCTACGTGAACTCGGTGCTCAACAACACGCTCAATCTCAATGTGACGGGCTTACCCATCAACCCCTTTGTAGCCCCAGGGGTTGAGCTGCATTGGCGACCGGGAAGCGCCGGCCAGGGCAGCAGCGGCGACCTCGGCCCCTACGGGGAATGGCGCTACGGCGCCTTTCTCTTGAATCCCCAAAACGCCTTGGCATCGCTGTTTGGCGTCAACACCGGCCAACCCCAGATCAATGGATCCATGCAAGTCGTGCAATGGAGTTTTGATCGCCTGCCGGGAGCCAAACGCTTGGCCCAACCCATCCAAAGGGACAAGCAACAGGTGGCACGCCAACTCCCCC
>CANHGA010000226.1 GCA_947460085.1 Synechococcaceae cyanobacterium | reverse complement strand
TGATCGCCACCCCAAGCAAGGCCGCCAGGAACGGGGTGAGCATCAGCAGGCGCGGCGACGTGGCCCACGGACCCTTGGGGTCGGTGAAGATCACCCATGCCAGGGCCCCCAGCTCGGGGAAGAGCACGTAGGCCTGGCCTGTGGAATTAGCGATTGCCGTGATCAGGCCGATGAAGACCGCCGTGGCCAAGGCAAAACCCAGCTGGTGCCTGGGTCCCATCGCCGCTGCGCTGGTCAACCCTCCCGCAACCACTGGGCCGCGTCACAGGCGTGGTAAGTGAGGATCAGATCCGCCCCGGCCCGCTTGAAGCAGAGCAGGGTTTCGAGCACCACGGCCCGCTCATCGATCCAGCCCTTCTCGGCAGCAGCCTTGACCATCGCGTATTCACCGCTGACGTTGTAAGCCGCAATCGGCAGCTCACTTTCGGCACGCAGGCGATAAATGATGTCGAGGTAGGCCAAGCCTGGTTTCACCATCATGATGTCGGCCCCTTCGGTTTCATCGAGCTGGGCCTCGGTGATGGCTTCGCGGCCATTGGCCGGATCCATTTGGTAGGTGCTCTTGTCCTTGGGGATTGGCTTGCTGGCTAGGGCCCGGGGTGCCGAATCCAGGGCTTCGCGGAAGGGGCCGTAATAGGCGGAGGCGTATTTAGCCGTGTAACTAATAATCCCCACATGCTCAAAGCCTTCCTCATCGAGGGCTTCGCGGATGGAACCAACGCGCCCATCCATCATGTCGCTCGGACCAATTAAATCCGCACCGGCCCTGGCCTGGGCAATGGCCTGCTTGCAAAGCAGCGCCACGGTTTCATCGTTGAGCACCACCCCCTCCTCACTGACGATGCCGTCATGGCCATCACAGGAGTAGGGATCCAGGGCGACGTCGGTCATGATCGCCATCTCCGGATGCACCTCCTTGAGCCGGCGAATGGCCCGGGGGATCAGGCCACCTTCGTTAAAGCACTCGGCGCCGTCTTCGGTTTTGAGCCCATCGGCCACTTTGGGGAAGAGCACCACGCAGCGGATGCCGAGGGCCCAGGCCCGGCCCACTTCCTGCACCAAGCCCTCCAGGCTCCAGCGCTGGCAACCGGGCATGGCCCCAATGGGCTCGTTGGTGACCCCCTCGTGGACAAAGAGGGGATAGATGAAATCAGCGGGAGTGAGCTGGTTCTCGCGCACCATCGCGCGTAGCGCCGGGGTGCGGCGCAAACGACGGGGGCGGTAAGAGAGCTCCATAACTGCTGAAAAGCTGTCTGAATCCTAGGCAGTGCCCCCCTCAGGGCTTGCCAAGCAAGGGCGCCCTAGAGCCGCGCCGCATCCATCCAACCGGCGCGGGGATCCTGGCTGCGCACGCTGCGCCATTGCTCGAGGAGCTGCCGTTCCTGGTCGCTGAGCACATCGGGGATCTTGATCACCGGGGTGAGCAACAAATCGCCCCTGCCCCCCTTCAGGGGCCAGCCCTTGCCCTTTAAGCGCAAGCTCCTGCCCAGGGGCATGCCTGCTGGCACCTGCACCGAGGCCACCCCATCCGGGGTCGCCACCCGCACCTCACCCCCAAGGGCCACCTCATCGAAGCCCAGGGGAAGGTCGGCGCGCAGCTGGTCGCCATCCAGCTTCCAAACGGGGTGATCCTGCAACTGGAGATTGAGATACAAATCGCCGCGGCGCCCCGTACCGGGCTGCAGATTGCCCTTGCCCTTCAGGCGCAGGCGGCTGCCGCTTTTAACCCCAGGGGGTATGCGCACCTGCACCCGCTCGTCGTTCACCGCCAGGGTGCGTTCACAACCATGGAAGGCATCGGCAAAGCTGAGGCTGATCGTGGCCTCAGCATCGAGATTCACCGCCGTTTGTCGCCCTCCGGGAAAACCCGAACCAAATCCACCGAAGCCGCTGGGCGCCCCGTAACTCCCAGGCCCGCCAAAGCCAGCTCCGCCCCCACCCATACGGCCCAGGAGGTCGTTGATGAAGTCGTCAAAATTGCCGTAGTTGGCGCCATCTCCATCGGCGGCGCCAGAGCGACCAGTCTGATTCCAGTACTGGCCGAATTGCTCGTAGCGGGCCCGCTTGTCCGGATCGGAGAGCACCTCATAGGCCTCGCTCACCTCCTTGAACTTGGCCTCAGCCCCCGCATCGCCGGGGTTCACATCCGGGTGGTGCTGGCGGGCAAGCTTGCGAAAAGCCCGTTTGATGGCGTCATTGTCGGCTCCGCGATCAACACCCAGCACTTTGAAGTAATCGCGGTAGCCGTTCGGGCTCATCGTTTCCCTGGGCACAGCTTGGTCCTACTTTCTCAGGTTCAAGGGCTGCTTTGCAGCGTGGGCATAGGGCGGAAGCCCGAACGCCAGGACCCGAAGGCGGTTTGCGGACAATTCCATGACCAGCCTGGAAATCTCCCTACGGTCAAAGTGGTTTTTCAGCACCCATGGCCCCGATTGGCTCCCTGCGTTCCGGACTCCTGATTGCCCTCAGCACGGTGTTATTGAGCGTTGGCAGCACCGGGGCAACCAGTGGGGCTGGCGGAGCTGCCATCGCCCAGGAAGCACCTAAGGGCCACGGGGCCATCCCTGCCGATCCGCTTCCCCCATCCAACCCTGCACAAAAGGCCCTGAGCCTTGAACTCAAAGCCAAGGGGGCCCTCTTCTACGGAGCCTGGTGGTGTCCGGCTTGCCACCAGCAAAAAGTGTTGTTCGGCGAGGCCGCCGTCGCAACCCTTCCCTATGTGGAGTGCGACAAAACCGAACCGGGACGCGAACGCTGCAATGCAGCAGAGATCAAGGCCTATCCCACCTGGGTCATGAAAGACAAACCAAGGCTGGTTGGCGCACAAAGCCTCGAAGAGCTCAAAACCTGGCTCGACTCTCCAAGTAGCCGCTAACAATCCATCGTGCCATCACACAGCCCGTCCGCAGCATGAAATCCAAGCTCTGGCTTGTGGGTTGCCTGGCCCTTGTCCTTCTGGGGGCAACGCTCAATAGTTGGCGCTGGCGCTACTGGCGCCAGTTTTCAATGCTCCAGGGTGCAGCCATCGGTGGCTCTGCAGGAACCCTGATTGGCTATGCCATCGGCAAGGCACGTCGCCCCTAGGACGCGGCCATCACGGACGATCGCTCTCGAACCAGACCAGTCACAGGTTAGAAGCACAATCCGTCAATGTCTCTGGGC
>CANHGA010000225.1 GCA_947460085.1 Synechococcaceae cyanobacterium | reverse complement strand
GAGCTACCAGCTGCCATGAGCCAACCCCTGCCATGAGTGGTTTTCCCCGAACAAAACGACGGATCCAGGCCCCCCGCTGGCTGCGGCGACTGGGGGCCAGCCTGTTGATCGGCGGCCAGGCCATGAGTTCCATGGCCAAAGGTCAGATCAACTTCAACGACCTCACCCTGCAATTGCAGGAAGCCGGCCCCGGCAGCTTCCTGATTGTGTTCATCACGGCGCTCGCCGCCGGCATCGTGTTCAACATCCAAGTGGCTGCTGAACTCACCAAGCAAGGGGCTGGCTCCACCGTGGGCGGCCTGCTCGCCCTTGGCCTTTCCAGGGAAATTGCCCCCCTGCTCACCGCCACCCTGCTCACCGGCAAGGTGGCCACGGCCTACGCGGCCGAACTGGGCACCATGAAGGTGACCGAACAGATCGATGCCATCACCATGCTGCGCACCGACCCGGTGCAGTTTCTGGTGGTGCCAAGGGTGTTGGCCATGGTGGTGATGGCCCCTGTGCAATGCCTGCTGTTTTTCTGGGTTGGGATCTGGTCGGGCCAGGTGAGCAGCACCTTGCTGTACAACATCCCGCCAACCGTGTTCTGGAACTCGGTGCGCACTTGGATGGAGCCCGACGACCTACCTTCGATGCTGCTCAAGGCTGTGGTCTTTGGGCTCCTGATTGCCGTCATTGCCTGCGGCTGGGGGCTCACCACCAAGGGAGGACCGAAGGAAGTGGGCACCAGCACCACCGGGGCGGTGGTGATGATTTTGGTCACCGTTGCCCTGGTCGATGCCCTACTCACCAAGTTGCTGTTTGCCTAATGGAGGGTCGCCCCATGGATGATCGCCTGAGCCAGCCGGGCAGCCAGGGCGTCGTTCTTGCGCCGCGCTACAGCGTGCCCATCGGTGTGGTGGCAATGGGACTGGGCTGCCTGGCCCTACTGCCCCTTTGGAACGGCGCCCTTTGGCTGGCCGGGGTCGTGGTGGTTTTCGGGCTGTTTTTACTCTTGCAAACAGCCCTATTGCGCCTGGAATTCGCCCCGGATGCCCTGCTGGTTTGGCGCCAAACCAGCCTGCTGAGACGCTTTCCCTACGCCGACTGGCTGGGTTGGAAACTGTTTTGGCCTGCCCTGCCCGTGCTGTTCTATTTCCGTGAACAGCGCAGCATTCACCTGCTTCCCGTGCTGTTTGATGCCACAAGCTTGCGCGAGCAATTGGACCACCACCTGAGCTCGCTCCCCAGCGACCCGGATGCCAGCGATGCCTGAAGACCCAAGACCTGAAGAGTCCCCCAGCGCCCAGTTACCCCACCAAGGGTCAATACCGGTCGAGCACGGGTCAATACCGGTCGAGCAAGATTCAAAACCTGAGGAACAAGGCCTAACACCGGACGGGCCCGTGGTGGCCCTGGCCCTGACGGAACTGCGCCAACAGCGGGACGCTCTCCAGGCGGAAATCAGCGCCCTAGAGGGCCGCAGGGCCCTGATTCAAAAAGAGATTCAATCCAGCTTCGCCGGCCAGGCGGATGGGGTGGCCCGCAGGATGAAGGGATTCCAGGATTACCTGGTGGGCGCCCTCCAGGACCTCGCCGTAGCCGCCGAACAAGTGGACCTGGTGCCCCAACAGGTGCTGGTCCAACCCTCCCCCCTCGATGCCGCCGCCTCTGCAGCAGCTGCCACGGCCGCCAACCCAACGACCGGGGAGGCCCCAGGTGTCCCCGCCGCCCCGGGGGCCGCGGGGTTGTTCAGCCAGGACGAGGCCCTGATTCGGGAACGGCTGGTCTCCTTTGGCGGCCAGCCCGACTTCTATGCCGATGCCTGGAAACTCAGGCGTACCTTGGATGCCCCTGGAGCCGCCTGCCTCGACGACTGGTTTCTTGGCCAGGGGGGCCGGGGCGCCCAGCCCAGTACGGGCAGTCGCAGCCGCAATGCCCTGGTGGCCTCAGCGGCGGTCGCCATCCTGGGGGAGCTTTACGGCGATCGCTTCCAAACCCTGGTGTTGGCCGGCCAACCGGAACGGCTCGGGGAATGGCGGCGCGGGCTTCAAGACTGCCTGGGCCTAGCCCGCGAAGACTTCGGCCCCACCAGCGGGATCGTGCTGTTTGAGCGGGCCGATGCCCTCATTGAGCGGGCCGATCGGCTCGAGGAGCGGGGCGAGCTGCCCTTCATCGTGATCGATGCCGCCGAACAGGTGGTGGATATTCCCGTCTTGCAATTCCCCATCTGGCTGGCCTTTGCCGCCGGACCTGGCGAAATCAGCACCGAAGAAGAGTTCTACTAACCAGCCCCATGACCCCTCTGATTGCCATCCCCGTCCTTGTGGCGGGCTACCTGCTCGGCTCCATCCCCAGCGGCTACCTCGCAGGCCGCTGGCTCAAGGGCATCGATATTCGCCAGGAGGGTTCGGGCTCCACCGGCGCCACCAACGTGCTGCGGGTGGTGGGCAAGGGCCCTGCGCTCGCGGTTTTTGTGGTTGATGTGCTCAAGGGCGCCCTGGCGGTGCTGCTGGCCAAGGCGGTGCTGGAGCCCCTCGGCCAGCCCCTCAGCCCCGCTGGCTGGCAAATCGATGGCTGGATCGTGCTGGCCGGCCTGGCTGGATTGGCTGGTCACATTTGGCCCATCTGGCTGGGCTGGAAAGGCGGCAAGGCCGTTGCCACCGGCCTAGGCATGCTGCTGGGGGTGTCTTGGCCGGTGGGACTGGCCTGTTTTGGCATCTTTCTGACGGTGCTCAGCTTCAGCCGGATTGTGTCGCTATCGAGCGTGGTGGCGGCCCTAAGCCTGCCCCTGCTGATGGTGGGCTCCTTTGGCAGCGGCGGGATTCGCCCCGCCTACCTGCTTCTGGCCGTGCTCACCACCGTGCTGGTGGTGTGGAGGCACCGCAGCAATATCGAACGGCTTTGGGCCGGCACCGAACCCAAGCTGGGCAGCAAGAAACCTGGACCAGGAGCCGGCTAACTGGCTCGCCAAAGGGCAGGTTTGGCCCTAGCCCAACGCTTGGCTGCGTTGAGCGGCGGCCACCACCGCCTCAAGCAACGCAGATCGCACCCCAGCCTTTTCCAGCATTCTCAGCCCGGCCATGGTGGTGCCCGCGGGGCTACTCACCATGTCTTTGAGCTGGCCGGGATGGAGCTCTTGCCCATCCAACAGGGCAGCCGTTCCGGCCAAGGTGCGGTGGGCCAACCGAT
>CANHGA010000224.1 GCA_947460085.1 Synechococcaceae cyanobacterium | reverse complement strand
GATTGCCCTTGCCTAGCACCTGGACGATGAAGCGCGAGCTCGCCGATTGCGTCCTTGAGGGATGCTCCAGCACCATGAGGAACTGTCGGTGGGTCCTGAATCCCTCTGACGTGTAACGGTGTACTGGTGAGAAGCAGGCATGTAATTGCTTAAGCACCTACGGCTTGGCGCAAATGATTAGGGCAGGAGAGAACCCCTGCCCTTCCCGCCGTGCCGTGAGGCAACTGGCTGGGAGCCTCGAAGTCCACCAACGAGGGCGGGGCTGGGAGGTGAATCAACCATGGCTGCGCTGGTACCGGCGGGAGGGCTGTTCAGCGGATCTGCGTCGATCGAAAGCCAGCCCTAGGCAGGTCCTTCGATGAAACACCGGCCCACAAATGGAGACGTCATCGCCCGCAGCAGGCTGCTGTAGCTGACCTGGAAGCGCTGTTCATCGCCCACCGCCAGCGCCGGTTCCGCCCCGCTCACCACCAAATGGTCGCTGGATGCGCCCTCGATGCTGATCCCAGGGGAACTCAGACCGGCCGGATCGGCATCCTGTTCGCCCAGGGCAAGTAGCGCTCGCATGGCCATGGGCTGGTCTGGTTGTTGTTGGGGAGCGGCTGGCCCCTTGGCAAAACTGGTGCTGTGGCGCGTTCCCCATGCAAGGGTGGGCTTGTGCTTGGACTCGATCACCTCTGCCACCAGGGTGATGGCATCGGTGTACAACCCTGGTATCGCCGTACGGGTGAGCGGCTCACGGCCCAGCAGTAGGGCCTCGCCAAGGCGCAGGTGGTTGATGCGGCCCGGATCACCGCCATCAGCCAGCCAGGGAAGATTGGCCGAATTGCCTCCGGAGCACCACTCGAGCCTGATGCCAAAACGCCCTTCAAGAGCCTCGATCAGACGAGAAAGCTCGGCCATATTTGCCTTGTCTGGGGCTACGCCGTTCTGACAGCCCAGGTTGGTGCCAATCCCTACCAGGAGCAGGCTTGGCAGGGCCAAGGTCAGCAACACCATCGCCTCGAGGTCTGCCGCGAGAATGCCCTCGCGCAGATCCCCTAGCTCCACCATGAGCAGTACCCCGTGGCGCACCCCCTGGTAGTGGGCTGCTGCCGCCAGGGCCCTAAGCACCACCGCCTCGCTGTTGCAGCTGATCGCCGCATGGGCCACCACCCGATCCACCTGGCTGAGCATTGGTGAGCGAATCAGGAGCAGGGGCACGCCGAGCTCACAACGGCTAAGCGATTCGATGGATTCGATACGCGATTCACCGATGGAATGCACCCCTGCCGCCACCCAGGTGCGCGCAATTTCCGGCAGTCCCAGGGTTGCCTTGCTGACCCCTGTCACCTTGATTCCCTGGCGCGCAAGCCGGTTGACCATGGTGGTGGCGTTGTGCTGCAGATGCTCGAGATGGATCTCCAGCCGCGGTGCGCTCAAAGCTGCCCGTCAGTTGAAACGCACAACTCGGGGAAAGCCCGCAGCACCATGGCCACGAGGGCAGAGGCAGGACGGCTCACCGCATCGGTGACAGGAATGGCGAGCTGGGCTGCATAAAGAGCGATGGCAGCACTCACCTCGGCGTCATTCATGCCCTCGTGGTTCAGGGTTAGGCCGATGACCCGCGTTGGCGCGAAGGATTCGATCAGGCGAATTTCGCTTGCGGGGGTGGGCATGGCCATAAACGGAAAGTCGCTGAGCTGGCGGCGCGCCGGCGCGTGCTGCAACACCACCGCTTGGGGCTGGCTGCCCCGCAGGATGAAGCTGGAAGAGAGGTAGGCGGGATGGCTGAGGGCACCTTGGCCCTCAATCACGATCACCGCGGGTTGTTCCGTGCAGTAGGCCTCGACCACAGCCGCCTCCACCTCCCCTGAGCAAAACTGGGACGGAATGGCATCAAGGGGAATGCCATGGCGCCCCCCTTGAATCAGACCGGTTTGTCCCGTGCTCACCAAAACGGCGTGAATGCCGCTGGCGTTGAGGGCTTGAACCAGAAGCGTCGCCGTGGTGCGCTTGCCTATGGCGCCATCGGTACCAAGCACAGCGATTCGAATGCAGCGTGCCTTGGCGATCGAGCCATTGAACAGGCGAAGATCCTTCAAAGCGGGTGGACGACGCACATCCCGGATTGACACGTCATGACGTACGGCTGCCTGGGCAAATTGGGGGTCGTCGTTAAGGAATTCGCGCATGCCGCTGACCAGATTCAGGCCAGCTGCCATGGCAAGCAACAGAGCCCGGCGATCGTCCTTGCCATAAAGGCCATCGGCAGGCGCCATGCCATAGATGAAGGTGGTGGCGCGGGAACCTGGCAAGGCAAGGGCTTGGCCTAGATCGGCCACGATGGGAATTCCGTTGCTGATGCCGTCTAAGAGCAGACCTGCATCAATTCCAGCCGATTGGCTATCAATAATTGCCCTAATTTCGAAGGCTTCACAGAAGCGCACGAGGCCATGGGCGGTTTTGCCGTCGAGCCCGGCGAAGTTTCCCTCGCAGTAGACAACAGCAGCCGTTTGCACCGCGTCAAGCTGCGGTGCAAACGGAATGGTCAGGCCATTGACCTGTTTTAGAAATGCCAAATAAGCCAAGCCCCATCAGTTACCCCGACTTAAAACAAGTCTGGGGTGGAGATTTCAGGGCTCAGAAGTGGCCGCTGGAGGGGGTGGATACATTCATACTAGGTGGTTAGCCCCTATTTCGGCTCTTTGGTTTTATTCATTGCCCTGGGCCAGAGACAAAGGGCCATTTGGCCCGAAGCGGCCCATCAAGGGGCTGCCAATCGGCTGGGGTGCTGACGGTGGGGCGTGATCCTGCAAGTGGCCGGCCTCCCCATCCACCCAGGTGCGTCGATGGCCCCACCCGTGGCTACGACTCAGACAGCTGCCATCGATGCCATGGGCCTGATGTACGTCCTGCTTGTCGACACAGAAGACGGCACCACAACGGTCCAGATGGAAGCCAACAGCAAAGAAGAGGCGCTGGAGAGCGGCCAAGAGCTCTATCCCGGTTGCCGACTGGCGCTCGTGAATCCAGAACCGGGTGAGCAAACGGGCTGATCGAAAGCCTCAGACAACCAAAAACCCCCGAGCAGCGCCCGAGGGTGATGGATTAGTGAACATTCCAATAGCAGTGAAAAAGAAGCTGCTGGCGTTGGCGCCTGGGGCCGAAGGTTCCAGGTGTGGGCCGTTGGTTC
>CANHGA010000223.1 GCA_947460085.1 Synechococcaceae cyanobacterium | reverse complement strand
GGAGATGGTGGCCCAGGCCCAAATGCTCTACCTGGAGGGCTACCTGTGGGACAGCGATGACGCCAAAAAGGCCTTCATCGCCGCCGCTGAAGTGGCCCGGGCCCACGGAGGGGAAGTGGCCCTCAGCCTCTCCGATGCCTTCTGCGTGGAGCGCCACCGCGACAGCTTCCTGGAGCTTGTGGATGGCCATGTGGATGTGCTGTTCGCCAACGAAATGGAAATCACAGCCCTCTATCGAGCCAACAGCTTCGAGGAGGCTGCCGATCAGGTTCGCGGCCGGTGCAAGGTGGCTGCCCTTACCCGCAGCGAGCAGGGCTCGGTGGTGTTGAGCGGCGAAGACACCATCGTGGTGCCTCCCTACGTGCTGGGTTCCTTGGTGGACACCACCGGGGCTGGGGATCTCTATGCCGCGGGCTTCTTGCATGGCTACACCCGGGGCGAGAGCCTCGAGCGCTGCGGCCAACTGGGATCGCTCTGCGCCGGGTTAGTTGTGACCCAGCTCGGACCCAGACCCCAGGCTTCCCTCCAGGAGTTGGTCGCCAACCACCTGGGCTAAGGCTCTCGGCGTAAGGCTCGATGGGCTAAGGCCGGGATCTCTCCAGCTTGGCGATGCGTTCTAGGAGCTGGTTCAGCAGCTCGGCCTGGCCGTAGGCCGGCACCCCTTGGGGCTCAGCGGGGCGTTGCAGCAACAGCAACGTCAACGACAAGCGCTGGGCCACATCGCGCCAGCACGCTTCCGTGACCCCGCCCGATTGGCGCGCCAGGATCGTGGTGATCCCCCATTGCCGCACCAGGGCCTCCTCAATACTGGCTGCGAACGAGCCTCCCCCCGGCCCGGCGCCCAGCCCTGCGCCAGGCCGCAGGCAGGCCACCCGATTTGGCGCCAACCCGGCGGCCATGGCCTGCTGAAGGCTGGTCCCATGGGGAAGCAGCCGGGCATGGTGCACGGCCCCAGGGGTGAGCGCCACGGCCCTGGCGAGCTGGCGATGGCCAATGGCAAGCAGCAACTTCTCCTGGCGCAGGTTGAGATCCGAGAGGCTCTCCAGCCCTGAAAGCACCTGCACCCCTTTGGCTGGACTGGGCCCTCGAGGGTCACCCCCCCCACGGCGCAACCGCAACAGCGGCTGGGACCTGGCCAGACAAACCTCGGCCAGATCAGCACTGATCTGGCATGCAAAGGGATGGGTGGCATCGACCACCACCTGGCATGGCTCCCCAAGGGCCTTAGCCCGATCCAAGGCAGCGGCGATGGCTGCCGCCGATCCGATCGCCCCAATCGCTGGCTCCAGGCGCGGGTGGGGCCCGTAGGCCCGCAGGGCCGCCCCACTGACCAGGCTGAGCTTCACGTGCCATCCCATGGCCAGCAGGGCTGAGGCCAGGGAAGGTCCCTCGCCGGTGCCAGCAAACAGCCAAAGACGCGGCGAGGCCTGGTGCAATGGAGGGTCGTGCATCAGGATGGCGCAACCAATGGGTCCTGGGGTGTGAATCACTGTTTGCTCGAGGTTGACGTACTGGAAGCCCCCCAAGTGCGCTACACCCAGGACAACCAGACGCCTGTGGCTGAGATGGCTGTCCAGCTTGAAGGTCTGCGGGCAGACGATCCTCCCGGCCAGCTCAAGGTGGTCGGTTGGGGCAATCTGGCCCAGGACTTGCAAAATCGCGTCCAGGCGGGCCAGCGCCTGGTGATTGAGGGTCGGCTGCGGATGAACACCGTGACTCGCCAGGACGGCGTCAAAGAGAAGAAGGCCGAGTTCACCCTGGCCAGGCTCCATTCCGTGGGAGCTGCCGGAGCAGCCATATCCTCGGCCCAGCCTGCCAACCCATCGTTTCAACCAAGCACTGCCCCAGCGGGGGGCGGCCGCCCTGCAGCTCCGGCTCCCCGGCGGGTATCCGCCCCTCAGCCCGCGGCAATGGCTGCCCCAGCGGCCCAGGAGCCTGCCTCCTGGAACACCTCGCCCCTGGTGCCCGATCTGGGCGATACCGACGACGAAATCCCGTTTTAAACCAGGGCTCGACTAGAGCCGCTCCCCAACCTGCTCGAGCAATTGGCCCAGCTCCCGCTCCAGGGCGGCCAGATCTAGGCGCCATTCGGGCCAGCGGCCCGCATCAATCTGACGGAGCAACCACTGGCGATCGGCGCGCAATTGGGCCACTAACTCTTGGGTTGGGAGATCGGCAGTGGTCATCGGCATACGGGAAGATGGCCTTATGCAAGCACTTTTCTCACCCGGCAGCCTCGTCACGGTGGCGGGCGCCTTTCTCACGGTCATTGGTTCGATTGCCTATCTCACCGATAGTCCGAACCTGAGCTTGCCCACCATTTTTTATGGCATCCCGATTTTCATCGGCGGACTGGCCCTCAAATCGTCTGAGTTACCGCCTGCCCAGAGGCTGACACCGGCCAGCCAGTTCAAGGCCCTGCGGGAGCAGAGCCCCAGCGAGCCCCTGGCCAAGCTCCTGGCGGATGTGGTGCGCTGGCGCTACGGCCAAAAGGCCCACCTCGAGAGCTCCCTCGAAGTCCTGAAGCTCTGGGACGAAGACGCCCCACCGCAGCTGGTCTCCATCGAGGAGCTGGATTGCCAAGGGCTCTAAGGCCTGCGGCTGGCCTTCCGCTGCGAGGGCGTTGCCTTCAGCCGCTGGCAGGCCCAACAGGAGCGGCTGGGTCGCTTCTTTGGTCCCAATCTGGTGGCCGAACTTGAGCCGACTGGTCAAGGATCATTCCGTTTGAGCCTGCTGCCCCAAGCTGGGGTGGCTTAATCCTCTGAGCTGCCTACCGCCTTGTCTTCCGATTCTTTGATCAGCAACCAGGACACGTTGCGGGTGTCGGTCCTCAGCGAGGCCCTGCCCTACATCCAGCGCTTCGCTGGCCGGAGGGTGGTGGTGAAGTACGGCGGCGCGGCCATGGCCTCAGCCGAGCTGCGCGACGCGGTGTACCGCGACCTGGTGTTGCTGGCCTCAGTGGGAGTTCAACCGGTGGTGGTGCACGGCGGTGGGCCGGAAATCAACGACTGGCTGAGCCGACTCAACATCGAGCCCGAATTTCGTAACGGCTTGAGGGTCACCACCCCCGCCACGATGGATGTGGTGGAGATGGTGCTGGTTGGCCGGGTCAACAAACACATCGTCAATGGCCTCAACAAGGTGGGCGGCCGAGCCGTGGGCCTCTGCGGCAGTGACGGGAGCCTGGTCAAAGCCCGCACCTATGGCGACGGCTCCAACGGGTTGGTGGGCGAGGTGGCGGCAGTCGATCCGGCCGTACT
>CANHGA010000222.1 GCA_947460085.1 Synechococcaceae cyanobacterium | reverse complement strand
CCAGCCCGATTGGCAGGGACCCAATTGGCAGGGGCCCGATGGGCAGTGGCCGGGCGCCGTTGTCTGGAAGGGAGTCAACTTGGTGCCCAGGCCCGATCTGCCGGGCGGCAAGCGCCTCTGGCTCGGCGCCACCCTGGAGCCCGGAAGCCACGCCAGCCCCGAAGCCCTGGCGAACCTGCGGGGTTGGGGCAACGCAGACCTTGGCTGGCTCCATGGCGCCAGGGTGGTGCGCCAGTGGCAGGGCCATCGACCCCGGCCAAGCCAGCGGCCAGCGCCCCTACTCGAGCAGCTGGAACCTGGGTTGATCATGGCCAGCGGGCACTACCGCAATGGGGTTTTGTTGGCACCGGCCAGCGCGGAATGGGTGGCCGAAGTCATCAGCAAACCAGCCGAAACAAGCGATCACTCCTAAGGACGATTGACGCTCCAATTCTTCACACTTTGTACCACACAATTTAGGTCGTTTAAAGAACGCGCTAACGCCCTACCCAAATGCGGCCTGTAATCTATTGGCATGGCAGCACACCTCTTGGGGAACCGATTTCCAGTTCCAGGCCCTGCCCTCGGCCCAGCATTAGGCCCTGTATTAGTCCCTGTATTAGGCACAGCCTTCCTGGCAAGCGGCCTGCTCATGGGATGTGGCTCTAAGAACCCCACTACCCCTGTCCAGAACCTGCAGGGTGCGGGAGCAAGTTTTCCCGCTCCGATGTATCAGCATTGGTTTAGCGAACTAGCCGCAAACAAAGCTATCCAGGTCAACTATCAATCCGTAGGTTCCAGTGCCGGCATCAGGCAACTGATCGCCGATACGGTGGATTTTGCTGCCAGTGATACCCCGGTTTCGAGTAACGACCGCCAGGCCATCAAGCGTGGGGTTGTGGAAATCCCCCTCACCGCCGGTGCCATCGCCATTGCCTACAACCTGCCTGGCTGCCAGCTCAAACTCAGCCAGGGCCAGCTGGCTGGCATCTTCCTTGGCACAATCAAAAACTACAAAGCGTTGGGCTGCAGCGACCAAGCCATCACGGTGGTGCATCGCTCCGATGGCTCAGGCACCACCTACAACTTCAGCCACTCCTTGGCGGCGTTTAGCAAAACCTGGAGCCAGGGCCCAGGCGTTGGCAAATCTGTGCAATGGCCCACGGGCATTGGGGCCAAGGGCAACGAGGGCATCGCTGCAACCGTGGGCCAACTCAAGGGAGCCCTGGGCTACGTGGAGGCTGCCTATGTGCGGGGAAACCTGCAGGCTGCAGCCATCGCCAACCGCGCAGGCCACTACGCCAAGCCCGAACCCCGTGCGGCCGAGACGGCCTTGGCCAGCATTGCCCTGACATCCAATCTCACCGGCAGTGAGCCCAATCCGGCCGTTGGCTACCCCATCGTCACCTTCACGTGGGGCCTGTTTTATCAACGGGGCAATGGGGCCAAACAGCAGGCCCTGCGGAAAACCTTCGCCTACATCCTCTCCGACGCAGCCCAAGCCCAGGCCCCCGGCCTTGGTTACATCAGCCTTCCCCAGCCCGTGCTCAAGCAAGCCCGCCAAGCCCTCACCACAATCCAGCCATAAAAAAAGCCCCCCGGGTGGGGAGCTTGATGGGATCGAGCCCGTCTTACTTGAGCGCTTCTACTTGCTCTCGGTGAACTCGGCGTCGATGACATCGTCGCTCGAGCTGCTGCCGGCATCGGCGCTGGCGCCATTGCCCCCAGGGGCAGCAGAGCCTTCAGCACCTGCCGCCTGCTGATAGACCGCTGCACCAGCCGCATAGAGGGCTTGCTGCAGGGTTTCCAGCTCCGATTTCATGGTGTCGAAATCCTCTTTCTCGATGGCCTCTTTGAGCTTGGTGGAGGAAGACTCCACCTTGGCCTTGTCTTCGGCGCCCACCTTGTCGCCGAGCTCAACGAGTTGCTTGTCGGCCTGGTAAACGAGGGTTTCGGCCTGGTTCTTCAGGTCGATGCGCTCACGCTTTTCCTTGTCGACCGCGGCATTCGCCTCGGCGTCCTTCACCATCTTGTCCACCTCGTTGTCGCTCAGGGTGGAGGCACCGGTGATGGAGATGCTTTGCTCCTTGCCGCTGCCCTTGTCCTTGGCGGTCACGCTGAGGATGCCGTTGGCGTCGATGTCGAAGGTCACCTCGATCTGGGGCACGCCCCGGGGGGAGGGGGGAATGCCATCCAGGCGGAAGGTACCCAGCGACTTGTTGTCGCTGGCCATCTCGCGCTCACCCTGGAGCACGTGGATTTCCACGTTGGTCTGGCCATCCACCGCCGTGGAATACACCTCACCCTTCTTGGTGGGAATGGTGGTGTTGCGGGTGATCATCTTGGTCATCACGCCACCAAGGGTCTCCACACCCAGGGAGAGGGGTGTGACGTCCAGCAGCAGGATGTCCTTCACCTCACCGGCGAGCACGCCGCCCTGGATGGCCGCACCCACGGCCACCACCTCGTCGGGGTTCACGGTTTGGTTGGGCTCCTTACCGGTGGTGCGCTTCACCAGCTCGAGCACGGCCGGGATGCGGGTGGAACCACCCACCATCACAATCTCGTCGAGCTCGCTGGAGGAGAGCTTGGCGTCCTTGAGGGCCTGCTCCACCGGCACGCGGCAGCGGTCGATGAGCTTGGAAGCCAGCTCCTCAAACTTGGCGCGGGTAAGGGTGAGATCGAGGTGCTTAGGGCCCTCAGGCGTCGCCGTGATGAACGGCAGGTTGATCTCGCTTTGGGTGGCGCTGGAAAGCTCGATCTTGGCTTTTTCAGCAGCCTCGGTGAGGCGCTGCAGGGCCTGCTTGTCCTGGCGCAGGTCAATGCCTTCGTTGGCCTTGAAGCTGTCGGCGAGGTAGTCGACGATCACCTTGTCGAAGTCGTCGCCCCCCAGGTGGGTATCACCGGAGGTGGAGAGCACCTCAAACACACCATCACCCACCTCGAGCACGGAGACGTCGAAGGTGCCGCCGCCCAGGTCGAAGACCAGGATGCGCTCATTGCTCTTCTTGTCGAGGCCGTAGGCCAACGCAGCCGCCGTGGGCTCGTTGATGATCCGCAGCACCTCGAGGCCTGCGATTTTGCCGGCGTCCTTGGTGGCTGGGCGCTGAGAGTCGTTGAAGTAGGTGGGCACCGTGATCACCGCCTGGGTGACCGCTTCGCCGAGGTACTTGCCGGCGTCTTCGGCCAACTTGCGGAGCACCTGGGCACTCACTTCCTCGGGAGCAAATTGCTTGCCCAGCACCGGGCATTTCACCTTCACATTGGCGCCAGACTTCTCCACGCCATAGCTGACTTCCTTCGACTCTTCGGTGACCTCATCGACCCGACGACCGATGAATCGCTTGACCGAATAGAAGGTGTTTTCGGTGTTCATGACCGCCTGGCGCTTGGCGATCT
>CANHGA010000221.1 GCA_947460085.1 Synechococcaceae cyanobacterium | reverse complement strand
GCTTGGGTGGCCGAAAAAACGGCGGGCCGGATCCCCGCAGACCAGGTGGAGCTGGTGGGGCTTAAGGAGTTGGAGGGGACTCAGGAGGGCCTGCTCCAGCGCCTAGCCGGGCTGGAGGGGAATCCCTGCGTGGCCGTGGATGCGGAGCGGCCGCAGCAGCTTGGGGCCCTAGCCGCTGCGGTGCGGGAGCTCACGGCGCCATTTGCGACCGAACCCTGGGGCCGGCCGCGGCGGTTCCTCTCCCAATCGGCTGCCAGTTGGATTGAGGCCCTGGCCCAATTGCCGCCCCAACCGCTCGCTCCAGCTGGGCTAGCTGCGTTGCGGCGGGTGGATAGGGGCGGTGCGGGCGGTGGGCCTCTGCCGGGTTTGGTGCTGGTGGGCTCCCACGTGCCGCTGGCCGATGCCCAGCTCGAGGTGCTCCTGGCCGAACCCAGCTGCGGTGGGGTGGAGATCGCCGTCGCCAAGCTGGCCCGGGTGCTGGAGGGGCCCGTTCCCTTGGAGATGCAGGCGTCGCTGGAGCAGGCCTGGCTGGCCCAGTTGGAGAGCGTGTTGGCGGCGGGCCAAACCCCGGTGCTGTTTACCAGCCGGGGAGAGCTGCAGTGCCGATCGGCCGCGGAGCGGCGGCGGCTGGGCCTGGAGCTGGCGGCGTTGATGGCCCGGCTGGCGGCGGCCCTGGCCCCCCAACTGGGTTACCTGATCAGCAAGGGCGGCATCACCACCCACACCCTGCTTGCCGATGGCCTGGGCCTGGCGCGGGTGCAGCTGCAGGGCCAGCTGCTGCCGGGTCTGTCGCTGGTGCTCACCCCCGGCGATGGGGTGGTGCCTGATTTGCCCGTGCTCACCTTCCCCGGCAACCTCGGCGACCCCGAAACCCTTAGGGCCGCTTGGCGGTGGATGGAGGGGAGGGAGCCGCGCCCCTAAAGCTCCAATCGAGCAGTTGCATCGGGTGGGCCACCGGGATGGGCCGCGGCGCGGCGCCCATGTGTTGGCGGATCTGCAGGCTGCAGCCGATGTTGGCCGACGCCACCCAGTCGGCGCCGGTGGCGGAGAGGTCGGCAGCCTTGATCTGGCCCAGTTCGGCGGCTTCCGTGGGTTGCACCAGGTTGTAGATGCCGGCGCTGCCGCAGCACACGCCCGCCTCCATCGCTTCGCGCAGCTGGATGTGGGGGATGGCGGCCAGCAGGGCGCGGGGTTGGTCGCGGATGCCCTGGCCGTGGAGCATGTGGCAGGCATCGTGATAGGCCAGCTTCAGCGGTTGCTCGGCGCTGGCGGGGCTGCCATCGGGCAGGGCCAGGGGCTGCAGGCCGGCTTGGAAGCTTTCGCTCATGCCCACCCGGGCCAGGAATTCCTGGATGTCGAACACCTGGCTGGCGAAGGCCGAACCCCGCTTGGCCCAGGCCGGCTGGCTGGCCAGGATGGAGCCGTAGGCCTTCATGGTGTGGCCGCAGCCGGATGCGGCCACCAGCACCGCATCCAGGGGTTCGCTGCCGGCGGGTTTGCCCGGGCCCAGCACCGATTCCAGGCTGGCGATCAGCTCGCCTGCCAATTGTTGGGTTTGGGCGGTTTCGCCCTGGTGGTGGGTCACGGCCCCGCAGCAACCCTGGGCCGGCGGAATCACCACTTCGATGCCGTTGGCGGCCAGCACCCGCACCGCCGCAGCGTTCACCGCCGGATCGAACACCCGTTGCACGCAGCCCAGCACCAGGCCCACCCGGTAGCGGCGCACTCCCAGGGCGGGGGTCACCACCGGAAAGTTGTCGTGGAAGGCTTCCTCTGGCAGCTCGGGCAAGAGCTGCTCCATGGCAGCTAGGGAGCCGCCGCCCAGCTGGAGCAGGCCGCTGCGGCGCACCAGGGCCTGCAGGGGCGAGCGGGCATAGCCGCGCAGGGCTTGCAGCACGGCCCGCAGCCGCTGGGGGTAGGGCAGCAGGGCAAACAGGGCCCTGCGGAACAGGGTTTGGCCGGAACTGCGCAACTCCGGCGCGTTCAGCTTGGGCCGGGTGACTTCCAGCAGTTCGTCGTAGCGGACCCCCGATGGACAGGCCGTGACGCAGGCAAAGCAGCCCAGGCAGCTGTCGAAATGGCCGGCCACCGTGGCATCGAGCTCCAGCTCACCGGCGGCGATCGCCTTGAGGGTATAGATCCGGCCCCGGGGCGAATCCATCTCCGTGCCCAGCACCCGAAAGCTGGCGCAGCTGGGCAGGCAGAAGCCGCAGTGCACGCAGGGGTCGCTGGGATTGGCGAGGGGCGTTGCCGGGCTGCTGGTCATGGCACCCAGTTTGGCGCCCCTAGGTGCGCCAGGGCCCTCGGCCTGGGCTCAGAAGTGCCGGATCACGGCTTCGGCAAAGCCCGAGCAGCTCACCGGCTCCACCCGGGGTTCCATCAGGCGGGCCAGGTCGTAGGTGACCTCACCGCCGGCGATGGCGGCACTAATGCCCTTGGTGATCAGGTCGGCGGCTTCCTGCCAACCCATGAATTCGAGCATCATCACGCCGCTCAGGATGACCGAACCGGGGTTGATGCGGTCCAGGCCCGCGTGCTTGGGGGCCGTGCCGTGGGTGGCTTCAAAGATGGCGGCGGTGTCGCCGATGTTGGCGCCGGGGGCCATGCCCAATCCGCCCACCACAGCCGCTGCCGCATCGGAGATGTAGTCGCCGTTGAGGTTGAGGGTGGCGAGCACCGAATACTCCTGGGGCCGGGTTTGGATTTGCTGGAAGATGCTGTCGGCGATGCGGTCATCGACCAGCACCATCGACTTCCACTTGCCATAGCCGTGGCTTTCGCCGATGCCATCGACCACGGCCTTCACCTCGGCGCAGATCGCTTCTTTTTTCTCGGGGGTGAGGCTGTCGTAGCCCGGCTCGATCAGGCGGGCGTTGTCCTCGCTGCTGAGGGAGTGGTCCCGCTCCAGGTTGTCGAGGATCCAGCTTTCCCGCTCGGTGATGCACACGTCGCGGAATTCCCCGGTGGCCAGCTCGTAGCCCCAGTCGCGGAAGGCGCCCTCGGTGAATTTCATGATGTTGCCCTTGTGCACCAGGGTCACGTGGCGCTTGTTGCCCTCAAGGCGCAGGGCGTGCTGGATGGCTTTGCGGATGTGGCGCTGGCTGCCGTGCTTGCTCACGGGCTTGATGCCAATCCCTGATCCCGCAGGGATCTGGCGCTTGCCGAGTTTGCCGTTGGCCGGGATCACCACCGTGTTGAGGTGTTCGATCAGATCGAGGCAGACCTGGTCATCGGCCTCCCACTCGATCCCCATGTAGATGTCTTCGGTGTTTTCCCGGTAGACGATCACATCGAGGTCTTGGGGCCGCTTGTGGGGGCTGGGGGTGCCGGCGTAGTAGCGGCAGGGCCGCACGCAGCAATAGAGATCGAAGATCTGGCGCAGGGCCACATTCAAG
>CANHGA010000220.1 GCA_947460085.1 Synechococcaceae cyanobacterium | reverse complement strand
TCATCACCTGGGCCTGGGTCTCCATCATCAGGAGCCCGCCAACGCCGGAGCCGATGGCGGTGCCAATCCGTTGTTGGTTGCTCTCGTCGATGGTGAGGCCGGCATGGGCCACGGCCTGCTTGGCCGCCACCACGCCGAACTGGCAGAAGCGATCCCAACGCTTGGATTCTTTCGGTTCGAGGTAGCCAGCTGGGTTGAAATTCTTGACTTCAGCGGCAAACCGGCAGGCATGGCGCGAGGGGTCAAACAGGGTGATCCCAGCCACGCCATTGCGGCCCGTACTCAACCCTTCCCAGTAACTGGAAACGTCGTTGCCGATCGGTGTGACGGCGCCGAGGCCTGTGACCACGACGCGTTTGAGACCCTGCACCATGGAAAGGCTCAGGCCTGTTTGTCCTGGATGAACTTGACCGCGTCACCCACGGTGGTGATGCCTTCGGCGGCTTCGTCGGGAATCTCGATATCAAAGGCCTCTTCGAGGGCCATCACGAGTTCGACGGTGTCGAGGGAGTCGGCGCCGAGGTCGTTTTGGAAGTTCGATTCCGACTTCACTTCGCCCGCATCAACACTGAGTTGCTCGGCCACGATCGAGCGCACTTTCTCGAAAATCGCTTCCTGGGACATGGTCGCTTTGAAAGTCGCCGCACTCTACGGGTCACCCTGCTTCGATCCGTCGTGCGTATGAATAAGGGTGACGGCCTGGTCACCGTGGCGGATGTCTTCCGGGGGCCATGGGTACGTTGGGCGCCACGCCGTTTGTGCCCGGCCTTTTCCATGTCCCACGCCGTCAAGATCTACGACACCTGCATCGGCTGCACCCAGTGCGTGCGGGCCTGCCCCCTCGATGTGCTCGAGATGGTCCCCTGGGACGGCTGTAAGGCCGGCCAGATCGCTTCTTCCCCCCGCACCGAAGACTGCGTGGGCTGCAAGCGCTGCGAAACCGCCTGCCCCACCGACTTCCTCAGCATCCGCGTTTACCTGGGCGACGAGACCAGCCGCTCGATGGGCCTCTCCTATTGATTGCCAGGGTCTTTTTAGACCGCTAGCTCGGCGGGAATTCCGTCAAGCTCCCATAAGCTCAAGCCCGGCCCGGTGCCGGGCTTTTTGTTTGTTTCGCTCCTGGTTTCGCCCCTATGTGCGGCATCGTTGCCCTGATTGGTTCGCGGGAAGCGGCTCCCCAATTGTTGGAGGGCTTGCGGCAGCTCGAATACCGCGGCTACGACTCGGCGGGTATTGCCACCATTGGTGAGGACGGCCAGCTCCATTGCCTGAAGGCCCAGGGCAAACTTGTGAACCTCACGGCCCGCTACGAGGACCAGGGGGCCCAGGGCCACTGCGGCATTGGCCACACCCGTTGGGCCACCCATGGCAAGCCGGAAGAGCGCAATGCCCACCCCCACCTCGATGGCAGTGGGGAGCTGGCGGTGGTGCAGAACGGGATCATTGAGAACTACCGCAGCCTCAAGGAAGAGCTCCAGGCCGAAGGCGTGGTCTTCCTTTCGGAAACGGATACGGAGGTGATCCCCCACCTGCTGGCCCGCCAGTTGGTGCGGCTGCAGGGGGGCGGCGCTGGAGGTGGCGGCAGGATTGCCAGTGGCAGCCTGTTGCTGCAGGCGGTGCAAGAGGTGTTGCCGCTGTTGCACGGGGCCTATGCCTTGGCGGTGGTGTGGGCCCAGGCCCCCGGCGCTTTGGTGGTGGCGCGCAAGGCGGCGCCGTTGTTGATTGGCTTGGGGGAAGGCGAGTTCCTTTGCGCTAGCGATACCCCGGCCTTGGCGGGCTTCACCCGCACGATCCTGCCGATGGAAGACGGGGAGGTGGCCCTGCTCACGCCCCTGGGCATCGAGCTTTATGACGCTGCCGGCAGCCGGGTGCAGCGCAGCCCCAGCCTGCTCACCGGCACTGAGCACGTGGCGGACAAGCGCAGCTTCCGCCACTTCATGCTCAAGGAGATCCATGAGCAGCCGGAAACCGCAGCCCTTTGGGTGGCGCGGCACCTGCCCGACAACGGCCTGGTGGCCCTACCCCTGGATGACTCGGTGTATGCGGGCGTGGAGCGGATCCAGATCCTGGCCTGCGGCACCAGTCGCCATGCGGCCCAGGTGGGGGCCTACCTGCTGGAGCAGCTTGCTGGCATTCCGACGAGTGTCTTTTATGCAAGCGAGTTTCGCTATGCGCCGCCGCCGCTCTCGCCCCACACCCTCACGATTGGCGTGACCCAATCGGGGGAAACGGCCGATACGTTGGCGGCCCTGGCGATGGAGCAGGACCGGCGCCAGCTGGTGGCCGACCCCGCTTTTGCACCCAGGCTCTTGGGCATCACCAACCGCCCTGAGAGCTCCCTGGGCCGCATGGTGGATCAGGTGCTGGACATTGGCGCTGGCATTGAGGTGGGGGTGGCCGCCACCAAAACCTTCCTGGGCCAATTGTTGAGCTTCTATGGCCTGGCCTTGGCCTTTGCCGAACGCGCGGGCCGCAACCCCGAGCAGCTCAAGGCCCTAGCGACCCAACTGCGGGCGATTCCCGGGCAGTTGGAGCAGCTGGTGGCCGATTGTGACCGCCGCTGCGCTGAGTTGGCCCACCAATTTGAGGGTACCCAGGATGTGATCTTCCTGGGCCGGGGCATCAACTACCCGATTGCCCTGGAAGGGGCCCTCAAGCTCAAGGAGATCAGCTACATCCACGCCGAGGGCTACCCGGCTGGCGAGATGAAGCATGGGCCCATTGCCCTGCTCGATGCCAAGGTGCCGGTGGTGTCCATTGCGGTGCCAGGCCCTGTGTTCGACAAGGTGCTTTCCAACGCCCAGGAGGCCAAGGCCCGCGATGCCCGTTTGATCGGTGTGGCCCCCCATGGCCCCGATACGGAGCTGTTTGATGTGCTCTTGCCGGTGCCCGAGGTGGATGAGCTGCTCAGCCCCCTGCTCACGGTGATTCCGATGCAGCTGCTCAGCTATCACATCGCTGCCCACCGGGGCCTGGATGTGGACCAACCCCGCAACCTGGCCAAGAGCGTCACTGTCGAATAACTGCTGGCCTCAGCTGGCTTACGGCGATCACGCCAGCTGCGCTGGCAACATCGCCTCCAGCGCAGTCGAGGCCTAGCAGGCAGGCAGCTTTGCTGCCTTGAATCCGGATTCAAGGGCTTATTGGAGTTGCCCCACTCCGCCCATAGATGTCTTCGAAGCGCACGATGTCGTCTTCGCCCAGGTAGGGCCCGCTCTGCACTTCGATCAGCTGCACGGGGATTTGGCCGGGGTTGGTGAGCCGGTGCTTGCAGCCCAGGGGGATGTAGGTGCTCTGGTTTTCACCCACCAGCTCCTGGCTGCCGTCTTTTTCGACCATGGCCGTGCCCTTCACCACGATCCAGTGCTCGGCGCGGTGGTGGTGCATTTGCAGAGACAG
>CANHGA010000219.1 GCA_947460085.1 Synechococcaceae cyanobacterium | reverse complement strand
CGGGAGTGGTGGCTGGAACAACAGCTTTTGGCGTGGCTACCGGGGCTGCCACTGGAGCAACCCCAGGGGCCGCTGTAGGAGCAGTTGCTGTGGGTGCCGGGATATCGGTGCAGGGGTTTTCACCAAACGTCTCCACCAGCTTCAGCACCCCCTGTTGGTAAACATATTGGGCTTGTTGGGGGTTGCCACTAACGGCCTGCAGCTTGCCCGCAAACTGTTGGCAGGCTTGGCGTTCCTGATAGCGGCGGACCAGGGGGCCCGCTTGGGCTTGGGGGATTCCCAGGGCGCTGGCGAGAATCAGCGCTAAGAGTGCAGGCGATCCGAGCCTGCCCGGGACGGTTGTGCGGATGGCCATCGTTATGTCTCAAGTTTTCTCACGTTATGGGCTGGTGCCAGCCATTGCCTGCCGCAGGGCTTCACAACGGCCGTCCCGTAATAGGCCTTCAGCCTTGGCCAGACCAGCGGCCAAGGTCGGGCTGCTTCCCTGGCGCCAGAGGTAGAAGCCGGCGTTCCAGATCAGGCCTTTGGCCAAGGGCCCTTCGCATCTCAGAGCCGCCAAAGCTTCTTCCCGCCATTGGGCCAGGGTGCCCAGTGCGCTTTCAGGTGCGCGCAGGTCGTAATCCCTGGCTTGGAGCAGGAGTCGCTCGGGTTCTGCCGATGGGGTGCGCCAATGGCCGGCCACGGCCACCCGGCTTGTGGGCAGGTCGACGCCTCCTTCCAAGCCTTTGACCGTCAGGCCTTCGTCTTGCCCAAGCAATCGCCATGTGGCTCCGGCCAGTTCTTCGGTGGGGGCATGCACAAAGCCGCTCACCTGGAGGGCTGACGAGCCGTAGCAACTCCACAGCAATTCCAAGGTGGCAATGGGCGGGCGTTTGCCGATCTGCTCACGGATCGGCACCAGTTGTTCGGCGGCTGGGAAGTGGTGCGGTTGGTGCAGCAGCGCCAGGCCGTTGGCTTGGAAATGGCGGGCCATGGCGGCCCAATTGAGTTGGGCGATCGGGAGATCCAGCGCCGCCAAAAGCTCTGCATTGGTGGCGCCGTATTTCACGGGCATGGGAGTTCCGCCTTGCAACACCACTCCCACACCAGCGCTGACCAAAACAAGGGCCGTGAGGGGGAGGAGCGGTGCTTCGCGGCAGCGTCCATCGAAGGGCACGCCAAAGCTCACCACGCCGCGCTCGATTGCGGGCAGCTTGGGCCCCATCTGGTGATAGGCCTCGAGCATCCCAGCCATTTCCTCAGGCCGGGGCCGCCGCAGGCGATGGGCGATCAGGAAAGCCCCCACCTGGGCAGGGCTGGCCTGGCCAGCCAGGATGCGCTCGATCGCCTCGCGGGCCTCAGCTTGGGTCAGACCCGTGCTGGTGCGCTCCCCGCTGCCGAGCTTGCCAATCAGCTCCCGAAAGCGGCAAAACCCTGCACCCAGCTCTTCAGCCCTCTGGTGGCGGCGCTGGCCGATCGGCTGCTGGTGATCGTGGGGCGGCAGCATGGGGGAACGGTTTCGCGGTGCAACCCTGGCAGTTGAGCGCCCCATGGCAACCCCTCTGGTCTTGGTGGTGCATGGCCGCGCCGGTGGGCTGGTGCCTCGGGCCTTGCGGGAGTTGGCGGATGACCTGCAGGTTCGCCGGCAGGCGCCGGTGGTGCTGCAAGCCCTCACCGCGCAGTGCCTTCCACCACCGGACAGCCTGGGACGCGGTCTGCGCACCTTGGTGCCCTTAATGCTGTTGCCCGGTGGCCACGTGCGGGTTGACGTGCCTGCCATCGCAGCCCATTGGCGCAGCTGGGGGCCCGTCCGGCGGGTTCCTTTTGTGGGGGCCTGGCCGTCTTGGCAACGGGTTCTGGCGGCAGAGCTGGCAGGGGGGCCCGATCCCCTTCTGTTGCACCACCCGCTTCAGGGTGCTTTGGCCCAGCGTTATTTGGACTTTTTGGCGACCCAGACCGGGAGCCGCTTGGTGCCCGCTCCATACAGTGATGCCCCTGGCACGACGGCTCTGACGGCGCTCAACCTGGCCAACCGCGGCCCTGTGCTGCCTTTAGCCCTTGCTGCCAATCGCTTGACCGACAGCCTGGGCTCCTTGGTTGGACCGCCCTTGATTGAGAGGAAGCGCTTCGCCGCGGTGTTGATGGAGCAGTTGGAGGCCCTGCCATGACGGCTACTGACGCCGTGATCGCCAACCCTTTGGGCGGGGAGATCCCATTGGGCGCGGAGAACCCTTCTGGCAAGGTGTATTTGGTGGGGGCTGGCCCTGGTGATCCCGAGCTACTCACCCTGAAGGCCCATCGGCTGCTGCAGCAGTGCGATGCCCTCGTCTACGACTCCCTTGTGCCCCAGCAGCTCCTGGATCTGGTGGGTGAGGGCTGTGAACTCCATTTTGTGGGCAAGCGCCGGGGCCACCATTCGGTGCCCCAGCCCAGCACCAATGCGGTGTTGGTGGAGCTCGCCAGGCGCCACCGGTGCATCGTGCGACTCAAAGGCGGTGATCCCTTTTTGTTTGGTCGCGGCGGCGAAGAAGCGGCCCATCTGGCCCGCCATGGGGTGAAGGCCGAGGTGGTGCCTGGGGTGACGGCCGGCATCGCCGCCCCCGCCTATGTGGGCATCCCCGTGACCCACCGCAAGGCCGGATCCAGCGTCACTTTTGTGACCGGCCACGAGGAAATCGACAAGGTCCGCCCCGGGGTGGATTGGCGGGGCCTGGCCCAAAGCAGCGACGGGCTGGTCATCTACATGGGCTTGCACAATCTGCGGCGCATCGCCGAAGAGTTGGTGGCTGGGGGCTTGTCCGTGGCGACGCCGGCGGCGGTGATTCAGCAGGGCACGGTGAAGGGCCAGCGCCATCTGGTGTGTGCCCTCGGGGAACTCGCCGATCGGGCTGAAGCGGAGGCCTTCGCGTCTCCCTCAATCGTGGTGGTGGGCCAGATGGTGGCGGAGCGGGTTGAGGGGGTGGCACCGGAGCCCGCCGATGTGGAGATGCCCATTCCTTTTTGAGCAAAGCGGTAGCTCTGGGGCACGCAATCTGCAAGTCAATTGCTGAACTGGCCTGCGAATCAGGCTATTTCGTAGCTCTTGCAACGCTTCTTGACCCGGCGGCTCGGTTCACTGGAATCAGTCCTTGGGCGTCTTGCTTGCGCCAGTCCCTATGTCGCCTTCCGCCCCTGGGGCCGCCATCGGTCGCTCGCCGATGTTTGAGCTGATTCCCTACGAGAAGTTTCGCGATACCCCCGCCGTTCGCTTCTTCGACATCACGGTTGCTGAATCCAACGCCCGGGACCTGGTGATCCACTCAGGCCCAGCCATCAGTCCGCCGGATGAGGAGAAGACCGGTGCGTGGCAGTTCTATTTGCACCCCCACCAGGAAGACAACCTGCTGGCCCTTGGGGGTGGTCGCACCTTCTATCTGGTCAATTTGGGCTG
>CANHGA010000218.1 GCA_947460085.1 Synechococcaceae cyanobacterium | reverse complement strand
AGCGACTGGCCCGCAAGGCCCAGCTTGGTGAAGCCTTCGAATTCGACCGCGAGACCTACAACTCCGACGGTGTTTTCCGCAGCTCACCCCGTGGCTGGTTCACCTTTGGCCACGCCACCTTCGCCCTTCTCTTCTTCTTCGGGCACATTTGGCACGGTGCTCGCACCCTCTACCGCGATGTGTTCGCCGGAATCGACCCAGACTTGGGTGAACAGGTGGAGTTCGGTCTGTTCCAGAAACTGGGCGACCGTTCCACCCGCCGCCTGCCTGAGGGCTATGTGCCCCCGGCTGGCACCACCCTCAGCTGATCGCCAGACACCCTGTACGCACGCCCTGAGGAGTCCCCATGGAGAGCTTCGCTTACATCCTGATTTTGGCCCTGGCCATTTCCACCCTGTTCTTCGCCATCGCCTTCCGCGATCCCCCGAAGATCGGCAAGTGATCTAGCCCTAGGGAGTTCCCCAAAATCCCAAGCAGTGGCGCAAGTCGCTGGCCAAAAGCCCCTGGTCATTCAGGGGCTTTTTTGTGGCGCAGCGGGCCGGACTGGAGGCAACAAGCGGCTTGCATTCAACAATTTGCCCAAAATTGCCCCAAAAGCCCTTAATTGATAGGCCCTGGCCCTTTTCAAAGCGAAAATCACTGTTTACACTTAAAAAAGTTCACCCGGAACCTCGGGCATGCAATGCCCCTCTTGCCAACACACAGACAGTCGGGTGCTCGAATCTCGGGCAGCTGATTGCGGCAGAAGTGTGCGCAGACGCCGGGAATGTCTGAACTGCGATTTTCGCTTTACCACCTATGAACGGGTGGAAACGGTCCCCATCACGGTGGTCAAACGCAACACCAACCGTGAAACCTTCAACCGCAGCAAGTTGCTGCATGGGGTGCTGAGGGCCTGCGAGAAAACGGGTTTGGAGCCAGCAAGACTGGAAGTGGTGGTGGATGAAATCGAATTGCAGCTGCAACAGCGCAGCGGCCGCGAAGTAACCAGCAATGAAATCGGTGAACTCGTTTTGGCCCAGCTCGGTGAAATGAGTGAAGTGGCCTATGTGCGCTTTGCCTCTGTCTATCGCCAGTTCCAGGGCGTCAGCGACTTTGTCGCCACCCTCGAAGGTCTGAACCAACGCACCAAACTGCGCACCAAGACCAAACCGTCCTTGGCCGCCATCGGCTAGGCACCAAGTTTTAACGGCCCTGCTCCCGTCAGGAGACCGTTGCAGGGCCATTGGCTACACTGATTGATTGCGCTTGCGCTGCTGGCGGGCAGTCTCTGCGTTCCTTTCGTACTGCCCGAGGGCAGGCCGCCACACTCCCCCATGACCGTGACCCCTTCCGAACTCAGCACGAACCAGAGTCCCGAAGAACTGGCCCAAGAAGCCGATCTCGACCTCACCCTCGACGCTGAGCTTGACCTCGCCATCCCGGAAGAGGTGCCCACGGCCGACGATCCCAGTAGCCGCGCCTCCCGCAGCGATACCGATGGGGTGGGTTTCACCCTCGATGAATTCGCGTCCTTGCTGAGCAAGTACGACTACAACTTCAAGCCCGGTGACGTCGTCAACGGCACCGTGTTCGCCCTGGAATCCAAGGGCGCCATGATCGATATCGGCGCCAAAACCGCAGCTTTCATGCCGCTGCAAGAGGTGTCAATCAACCGGGTTGAGGGCCTGAGCGATGTGCTCCAGCCAGGCGAGATCCGGGAGTTCTTCATCATGAGTGAGGAGAACGAAGACGGCCAGCTCTCGCTCTCGATTCGCCGGATTGAATACCAGCGCGCCTGGGAACGGGTGCGCCAACTGCAGAAAGAAGACGCCACCATCTACAGCGAAGTGTTTGCCACCAACCGCGGTGGCGCCCTGGTCCGGGTGGAAGGCCTGCGCGGCTTCATTCCCGGCAGCCACATCAGCACCCGCAAGGTCAAAGAGGAACTCGTTGCCGACTTCCTGCCCCTCAAGTTCCTCGAGGTGGATGAGGAGCGCAACCGCCTGGTGCTCAGCCATCGCCGCGCCCTGGTGGAGCGCAAGATGAACCGCCTGGAAGTGGGCGAAGTGGTGATTGGTACCGTGCGCGGCATCAAGCCCTACGGCGCCTTCATCGATATCGGTGGTGTCAGCGGCCTGCTGCACATTTCCGAGATCAGCCACGAGCACATCGAGACACCCCACACGGTGCTCAACGTCAACGATCAGATGAAGGTCATGATCATCGACCTCGACGCCGAGCGCGGTCGGATCTCGCTGTCTACCAAAGCGCTTGAGCCCGAGCCCGGCGACATGCTCACCGACCCCGCCAAGGTCTTCGAGAAGGCCGAAGAGATGGCCGCTCGCTACAAGCAAATGCTGCTGGAGCAAGCCGAAGACGGCGAACCCATGGAAGTCACCGTCGACTAACCCCGTCGAGGCCGCCCGTCGATGCATCCCATGGCAACCCACTCCTTGGAAAGCCAGCCCAAAGCAAATCTCCTGCTTCGCGGCATCGCACTGGGCCAGGTGGAAGCGGTGCTGTTCGACAAGGACGGCACCCTCAGCATCAGCGAGCCCCAGCTCATCACCCTGGCCAAGGCCAGGGTTTTTCTTTGCCTTGAGCAGGTCGACCCTGCCCTGCGCCCCCAGCTCCAGGATTTGCTGGAGCGGGCCTATGGCCTCAGAAACGAGGGCAAGTCACTGTGCCCAGCTGGGATCACCGCGGTGGCCCACCGCGACCACAACCTGATCTCCACGGCCACCGCCCTGGCCCAAACGGGGCTGGGCTGGCCCGATGCCCTGGCGATCAGTGAGTTGGTGTTTGCCAAGGCCGACCAGTGCGATGGCCGGCGCGAGGGGCGCCACACCAGTGGCACCACCGAGGGGCTGCTTCCTTTTCTGCAACAGCTCCAGGGCCAGGGGGTGCGCTGCGCGGTGATTAGCAACGACGATGTGGCCGGCATTGAGCACTTCCTGGCCAGCCACCAGCTCAACAGCTATTTCTCCGGCCTCTGGAGTGCCGAACACCAGCCCCGCAAACCGGATCCCCAGGCGGTGCATGGACTCTGCAACGCGATGGGCATTGCCGTGGAGCACTGCGCCCTGATTACCGATGCCAACAGCGACCTGCGCATGGCCGTGGCCGCCGGCATTCCCCATCAACGGGCCTTGGGCTACACGGCTGCTTGGAGCAGCGCGCCCCCCCTGAACGAACCCCACCCCCTCATCCATCACTGGGATGAGCTCAGCGTGGAAGCTGCGTTCTAAGGGCTGCAGATAAGGTAATAACCAACGTCATTGCTTCTAGAAATGGGTAGCCGCCACGTCTTCACCTCGGAATCGGTGACCGAAGGTCATCCCGACAAGATCTGTGATCAGGTGAGCGATGCGGTGCTCGACGCCCTCCTGGCCCAGGACCCCGCCTCCCGGGTGGCCTGCGAAACCGT
>CANHGA010000217.1 GCA_947460085.1 Synechococcaceae cyanobacterium | reverse complement strand
GAGGTGGGGGGCCTGATTCAAGGGGGTGAAGCCCCCAACGGCCCCGCCGTGCAGGGTCTGCGCGACCAGGGCAACCGCATCAAACAACAGGTGTCGGTGCTGGAGGAGGAGGAAAAGGAGCTCGAAACCAAGCTGCGCGACCAATTGGCCGCCCTGCCCAACCTGCCCTCGCCCAATGCCCCGGATGGCAAGAGCGAAGCCGACAACGTTGAGATCAAGACCTGGGGCTCACCCCGCCAGCCCGCTAGCGGTGAAACCCTCGAAGAGCACTGGCAAATCGCCGAGCGCCTGGGCCTGTTTGAAACCGAGCGGTCGGTGCGGATCGCCCAGAGCCGCTTTGTGACCTTGATGGGCCAGGGGGCCCGGCTGGAGCGCAGCCTGATCAACTTCATGCTCGATTTGCACACCGGCAAGGGCTACCGGGAGGTGTTGCCGCCGATCCTGGTGAACTCCGCCAGCCTGACGGGCTCGGGCCAGCTACCCAAATTTGCCGAAGAAAGCTTCCGCTGCGCCGACGACGACCTCTGGCTCACCCCCACCGCTGAAGTTCCCGTCACCTCCTTGCATCGCGATGAGGTGATCCCCGCTGACCAGCTGCCGCTCCGCTACGTGGCCTATAGCCCATGCTTCCGCCGGGAAGCGGGGTCCTACGGCCGCGACACCCGCGGCCTGATTCGCTTGCACCAGTTCAACAAGGTGGAGCTCTATTGGTTCTGCCACCCCGACCACTCGGGGGAGGCCCATCAGCAGATCACCGCCGACGCGGAAGCGGTGCTCGAAGCCCTGGAATTGCCCTACCGCAAAATCGAGCTCTGCACCGGCGATATCGGTTTCTCGGCAGCCCGCACCTACGACCTGGAGGTGTGGTTGCCCGGGGCCGGCGCCTACCGAGAGATCTCGAGTTGCAGCACCTGCGGCGATTTCCAGGCCCGCCGCTCGGCCATTCGCCTGAAAGAAGGCAAGGGCACCCAACTGGTGCACACCCTTAATGGCAGTGGCCTGGCCGTGGGCCGCACCATGGCGGCCCTGCTCGAAACCGGCCAACAGGCCGATGGCAGCATCAAACTTCCGGCTGCCCTCGTTCCCTACTTCGGCTCCGACACCATCGGACTGGCCTAAAAGCACAGCCCAGCGGGCTTCGCCCCAGAATGGACCGACTAAGGGCGCTGCCTGCATGGGGGTTCTGACCGCACTGGCGATCTTGGCGGGATTGGTGGTAGTGCACGAAGCAGGCCACTTCTTTGCCGCCACCTGGCAGGGCATTCGGGTGAGCAGCTTTTCCATTGGCTTTGGCCCAGTGCTGTTCGAGCGCCAGCGGCGTGGCGTGCAATTTGCCCTGCGGGCAATCCCCCTTGGGGGCTTTGTCGCCTTCCCCGATGACGAGGAAGACAGCCCCATTGCCAAGGACGACCCCAACCTGCTGAGCAACCGCCCCCTGCCCCAACGGGCCCTGGTGATTGCCGCCGGCGTGCTCGCCAACCTGCTGCTCGCCTGGCTGGTATTGATCGCCCAGGGTTACCTGGTGGGCATTCCCTCCGGATTCAGTGCCACCCCTGGGGTGCTGGTCTCGGCCGTACAGCCCCACCAGGCCGCAGCCGCAGCTGGCCTTAAAGCGGGCGATCGCATCATCGTCCTGGCCGGGCAGAAACTGGCCGGAGGTCAGGACGCCGTGGCCAATCTGGTGAGCACCATCAAAGGCTCCCCAGAGCGCACCCTCACCCTGCTGGCTGAACGGGATGGCAAGAAGCTCAAGCTGAAACTCACCCCCAGCGATCTGGGGGGGGTGGGTCGCATCGGCGCCCAGCTCCAACCCAATGGCACTGAAGCCTTCCGGCCCGCCAACGGCCTGCTGGAGCCCGTGCAGCAAGCCAACCACGACCTCGCCCTGCTCACCCGCCGCACGGTGGATGGCTTTGTCACCCTGGCCACCCATTTCGGCGAAACCGCTGGCCAGGTGTCGGGGCCGGTGAAAATTGTAGAAATGGGAGCTTCCTTCGCCAAACAGGGCGGCGGCAGCCTGTTTCTGTTCACCGCCCTGATCTCGATCAACCTGGCGGTGCTCAATGCCCTGCCGCTGCCCCTGCTCGATGGCGGTCAATTCGTGCTGCTGCTGCTCGAGGGGGTGCGCGGCAAGCCCCTGCCAGAGCGCTTCCAGATGGCCTTTATGCAGTCGGGCTTTGTGTTTTTGGTGGGCTTGAGCGCGGTGCTGATCGTCAAAGACACCTCCCAGCTGCCCGCTGTCCAGCAGCTGTTCAACCGTTGAAGGGTCCCAAGCTGCGGGCGCCGCTCATCCTTGAGCGGCTGGGCGAGCTCTATCCCGAGGCCACCTGTTCCCTGGATTGGCGCACGCCCTATGAATTGCTGGTGGCCACCATGCTGTCGGCCCAATGCACCGATGAGCGGGTCAACAAGGTGACACCGGCCCTGTTTGCCCGCTTCCCCGATGCCGCCGCCGCCGCCGCGGTGGAGCCGGGCGACGTGGAGCCCTACGTCCAATCCACCGGCTTTTTTCGCAACAAGGCCAAGGCGATCGTGGGCAGCTCCCGCCTGCTCATGGAGCACCACGGCGGTGAGGTGCCCCAGACCATGGAGGAGCTGCTGGTGCTTCCTGGGGTGGCCCGTAAAACCGCTTCGGTGGTGCTCGCCTGGTGTTTTGGTATCAACGCCGGCGTCACCGTGGACACCCACGTGAGCCGCCTCAGCCAACGGCTCCGGCTCAGCAAGAAACGCACCCCCGCCCAGATCGAACCCGATCTGATGAAGCTGGTTCCCCAGAGCGAGTGGCAAAACCTCTCGATCCGACTGATCTTCCACGGCCGGGCGGTCTGCAACGCCCGCAAGCCCCAATGCGGCACCTGCCCCATTGGCGATCTCTGCCCGATGGGTGGTCAGCTCGCAAGCTAAGATGTCGGATTATTAGTCCGATAGCTCTGCAGCCCGCATGGCGAAGAAGTCGATGATCGCGCGCGACGTCAAGCGCAAAAAAATGGTGAATCGCTTCGCCGGCAAGCGCGCCGCGCTGAAGGCAGCTTTTGATGCGGCCGCCGATCCCATGGAGCGTCTGGAAATCCACCGCAAGATCCAGGGCCTGCCCCGGAACAGCGCCCCGAACCGGGTGCGCAACCGTTGCTGGGCCACCGGCAAGCCCCGCGGCTACTACCGGGATTTCGGCCTGTGCCGCAACCAACTGCGCGAGCGGGCCCACAAAGGTGAGCTCCCCGGCGTTGTGAAGTCCAGCTGGTAGTCAGCTGCGATTGATTGGATTTTTCTGAATCCTTCTGATCGATCTGATCCCTACTTGCATCACTCCCCCACCGGGAGCCCAAAGGCGCCGCAAGGCGCCTTTTTAGTGGCCAAAACAGGAGCCAGAACCCACACCAAAACCGGAGTTTTCCAGGGGCGTCAAGGCCGGATGCGAGAATGGGAAATGAAAACAAAAGGACATAAG
>CANHGA010000216.1 GCA_947460085.1 Synechococcaceae cyanobacterium | reverse complement strand
TGGCCGAGATGGCACCGTTTCTGGCCATGGTGATCGCCCAGATCCCGGCGGCCCTCAATGTGTTGCAGATCCTGGCGGTGGATCTCGGCACGGATTTGCTCCCCGCCTTGGGCCTCGGCGCCGAGCAACCCGAGCCTGGGTTGATGCACCGACCTCCCCGGCCCAGGCAGGCACCGCTCTTGGATCGGCCCCTGATGGTGCGGGCCTACCTGGTGCTCGGTGTCACGGAAGCGTTGATGGCGATGGCGGGCTACCTGGCCTTTTGGCACCAGGCCGGGCTGTCGTGGCTAGAGCTGCGGGCGCTAGCTCCCCAGTTGCTGCATGGCCAAGCCCCCGCTGAGCTGGTGCTTCTCCAGCACCAGGCCTCCAGCGTGGCCTTTGGGTTCATCGTCTTTGGCCAGATCGGGGTGGCCATGGCCTGCCGCAGCAGCTGGCGCAACGGCTGGCGCAGTAATGGCCTGCTCTGGTTTGGGGTGGGATTTGAACTGGTGTTTTTGGCCGTGCTCGTGCTGGTCCAACCCGTGGCGGAGGTGTTTGCCATGGCCCCATTCCCCTTGAGGTGGCTGGGCTGGATGCTGCTGGCGCCGTGGGTGGTGCTCCTGGTCGACGACCGCTTTAAGCCCCGCGTTGCCCGTTGACGATCACCGAGTTGGCGGAGCCCCCGGCGGCCCCGGGCAGGGCAGGCACCACCGATGTTTGGCCATCCCACTTGTCGAGAAAGAGCTTGTAGAGCACCTGGTCATCCAGGCTGGAGTTGAGGGTTTGGTAGCGCTTGGCTTCTTGCTCAGCAATCAACACTTCGGTTTGAGCGCGGAGCAATTGCTGTTCGGCAATTTGCTTTTGCTCGATGGCTGCGCGGTATTCCTCGGCGATCTGGAGGCCCGTGAGGTCGAGCCCTTGCACCGTCACATAGCCGAATTTCTGGAGTTCTTCCGCCACCTTTTCCTGCACCAATTCCGAGATGGAGTTCCATTCGGTGGCGATGGTCACCAGCTCGTATTGGGAGAACACCGACTTCAGGGCTTTCAACAGCGACGGTTGGATCACCCGGGGATAGATCTGTTGGTCGTCGGTGGCGATGGTTTCGAAAATCCGCCCCGCCTCGGTGGGCTTCATGGCGTATTTCACCGTGGCGGTGGCCTGGATCACCTGCAGGTCTTTGGTGAGGGTCGAGAACTGCTCGGGCCTCACCTGGGTGCGCACATCAAAGAGGGAGGTGTTCTGCACCAACGGTGCTTTGACATTGGCCCCTGGATTGCGGGGGGTGCCGGTCACCTTGCCGAGGGTGGTTACCACCGCCACATTGCCCGCCGGCACGATGAAAATGGTCTGGCTCAACAGCAGCGCCACCGCCACAACCGCCGCCACAATCCAGGTGAAGGTGGCGCCGGGGCCATCGGGGCTGGCTGAGCGAAGGGGGGACTGCATCACCAAGGACTAGGTCAATGCCAGACCCTAGGTGGGCTTTTGGTTCGGCCCGTTAATTCGGCTAGCTCAATTCGGCATCGTCACGAACTCTTCCGAGACGCTGGGGTGCAGGGCCATGGTGCGATCGAAGTCGGCCTTGGTGGCCCCCATGCCGATGGCGATCGCGGCCATTTGGATGATCTCGGCGCTGTGTTCCCCCACCATGTGGCAGCCCAGCACCTTGCCGCTGGTGATCTCCACCACCAGCTTCAGCAGCGCTGCCGGCCCCCGTTTGGGCAGGGCCTGGGCCATGGGCCGGAATTTGGCCCGATACACCCTCACTGCTTCGGCGCCCCAGCTCGCCACGGCCTGCTCCTCGCTGAGCCCCACGGTGGCGAGCTCCGGTTGGCTGAATACCGCCATGGCCACCAGCCCGTGGTTCACCTGGCGGGGTTTGTTGCCGTACACCGTGTCGGCAAAGGCCCGGCCCTCATCGATGGCAACCGGCGTGAGGTTGATGCGGTCGGTCACGTCTCCGACGGCGTAGATATTTGGGATGTTGGTGCGTTGGTCGGCATCCACGCTGATGCGATCACCCTCCACGGCGACGCCGGCGGCCTCCAGGTTCAGCCCCTCCAGGAAAGGCCTCCGGCCCGTGGCCAAGAGCACGCCCCCGCAGGGGAGGTTGTCGGTGTCGCCATCGCTGGATTGGGTGTGGACTGTTTGGGTATGGACCGTGAGGGCTCCGGGGCTGCCCGTGATGCCGGTGGGACTCACCTGGCAGCGCAGGTCGATGCCTTCGGCTTGCATCGCCTCTTGCACCACCAGGGCGGCTTCCCTGTCGAAGCCCCGCAGGATCTGCTCCCCCCGCACCAATTGGGTGACCTGCACGCCAAGTCCTTGGAGGATGCAGGCGAATTCACAGGCGATGAAGCCTGCCCCCACGATCACGACGCGTTCGGGGAGTGCCTCGAGCAGGAACATTTCATCGCTAACCCAGCCCAAGTTGGCGCCGGGGATCTGGGGCCGCTGGGGCCTGCCGCCCACCCCAATCAGGATCCGATCGGCGCTGTAGTGCTGCTCACCAACGGCGATGGTGCGGCCATCGTCAAAGCGCCCCCAGCCAGGGATGAGCTTTACGCCCGCTTTCTCTAAAAAGCCCAGGTGCAGTTGGTTGAGGCGATCCACCTCGGCGCGCACATGGGCGAGCAGGGTGCTGGGATTGGGTTTGTAGCTCCCGAGTTCCCAGCCGTAGCTGGCGGCATCGCCCAGCAGGTGGCGGTAGGCGGAGCCATAGACGAGCAGTTTTTTGGGCACGCAACCGCGGATGACGCAGGTGCCGCCCACCCGGTCGCCTTCGACGATCGCCACCTTGGCGCCGTAGCTGGCAGCCCGCTTGGCAGCGGCCAGGCCGCCGGAGCCGGCCCCAAGCACCAGCAAATCGAAGTGTTCGTTCATGGGGCCCATTGTGGCCACAAAAAAAGCCCCCAGGGTTGCTGGGGGCTTGGAGTTTGAACGTGATCAGAGGGCGATGTCGCCGGATTCGCCGGTGCGGATCCGAATCGCCTGCTCCACGGGGGTCACGAAGATCTTGCCGTCGCCAATTTCACCCGTGCGGGCGGCTTTGGAGATGGCTTCAATCGCCGCGGTCACCTTGTCGTCGGTGACGACGAGGACAAGCTTGGATTTCGAAATGAAATCGACTTTGAACTCGTTGCCTCGGTAGGTCTCTACCTGGCCCTTCTGTTGGCCGAAGCCCCGGGCATCGGAGACGGTCATGCCGACGATGCCAGCGTCGACCAGGGCTGTTTTAACGGCATCCACCTTGGAAGGGCGGATCATTGCTGTGATTTGCTTCATAGAAAACTCAGCTGTTCATGGGGTCGTAGGCCTCTTCTCCATGAAGAACGTAGTCAAGACCACGCTCCTCATCGGCAGGTGAAACACGCAGCCCAACCGTGGCCTTCACAATCAACAGGATGATCAAGGTGCCAAGGGCGACAAAGCCGTAGGTGAACACAACGGCTTTGAGCTGGGCGATGAACATACCCATGTTGCC
>CANHGA010000215.1 GCA_947460085.1 Synechococcaceae cyanobacterium | reverse complement strand
TTTTGGCCTTTTACTTTTTAGCCTTGGGCTCAAATGGCAAGCGACCGACGCCCCCGGCTGCCCCTGCCACAGCGGGCTGCTGGTTCATTTGCTGGTCGAGGATGGCCTGCAGGTTGTCGGGCAGGGCCTCCCGGGAGAGCAGGAAGGTCTGCAGCGCCTGGAAGACGTTGGCGATCACCATGTAGAGCAGCACCCCAGCCGGCAGGGGGAAAAACAGGAACATGCCCGTGATCATCACCGGGGTGATCTTGTTGGCTGTCGACTGTTGCGGGTTGGCGGGCATGCCCATGCCCGAGAGGATTTGGGACGCAAACAGACTGGCGCCAAAGCCGGCCACCAGGATGGCGATGTCCCAGTTGACCGCGCCATCGGTCATGAAGCCCACCTGGCCCAGGGCCTTGATGAACAGGAAGCCGCTGCGGGCTGCCAGGCCTGGGATTTTGCCTTCCACCGTGGCATCGCCAGGGGCCAGGGCGGTGATGGTGCCGTTTTGATCAACGCTCACCACCCCCTCACCCTTGGAGACGCTCCAGGAGGGCTTAAAGGTGTCGCCGTTGTCTACGCCCTCGAGCACGGAGGCAAAGCTGTCGCCGGCCCTGGTGTGGAGCTGCACCTGAGGTTTGTCACCCACCCCTAGCTTGGTGCCACTCTCCAGGCTGGCAATCACGGGTACGTGGTTGGTTTCAGTCACGAAGATCGAGTGACTGGCGCTGTTGAAAGGCTTGGGCTCCACGGCGGCGATTTGCTCGGCCGGCAGAACCTTCAGGTTCAAGGTGTAGGGCACATCGGCGAACGGTGATCCCCGCAGGGTGGCGAACAGGGCGAACAGGATGGGCATCTGCACCACCAGGGGCAGGCAGCCCGCCAGGGGGCTACCGAATTCCTTCATCAAGCTGCCCAGTTCTTCCTGCTGCTTCTGGGGGTTGCTGGCGTATTTGGCCTTGATTTCGGCTTGACGCTTCTGCATCACCGGTTGGGCGATGCGCATGCGGCGGGCATTGCGGATCGAACCGGCACTCAACGGGAAGAGGGCCAGGCGGATCACCACCGTCAGCGCAATGATCGCCAGCCCGTAGCTGGGTACCAATCCATAAAAGAAATCGAGGATGGGCAGCAGCAGGTTGTCGGAGATGTAGCCGATCACGACGGATGGGGGCTTGGGGGAAAGGAACGCGTGGGCACAGTGTGCCCGATCAGGGACGGCTTAGGCGGCCATGCCCTTGGGGGCCGCAGCTTTTTTGGCGGCGCGGCGCTCTTCGATGTAGGCCTCAACGCCGCGGAAGTTAGGCACTGAGCGCATTTCCAGCTTGGAGCCATCGGAGAGCACCACCACCATGTCGCCCCAGAGGCCAAGGGCGCGAGATACGCAGCGCACCTCCCGAATTTGGCTGTACACCACCTGGGTGCGCTCGCGGCCCAACCAGCCCCCATTCACCTCGATGCGCCGGCTGGTGATCCGAAACCGCAGCCATAGGGCCCGCACGATGCCGCCCACGGCAAAGGGAATGCCAATCAGGGTGAGGCCCAGCAGCAGGTTGAAGATCAGGTCGCCCTTGGCGGGCCCGCCTTCATAAAAGACCGATTCCTGGATCTCTGCACTCATGGGGTTAGGCCTGCTTGTTGCAGTAGTTGGGTGCATTCTCCCAGGAGCTGGGAGGCTTCCCGTTCGGCGCAGCCGGGTTTGAGGCTGATCAGCAGCCACAGGGGCGGCTGGAGCTTGGCGGGGGCTTGGTCTGCTGCCAGTTGGCGGAGCAGGTGGTCGTGGAGCAGGCGGCGAAGCCGGTTGCGGCGCACCGACCGCTTGTGCACCTTGCTGCTGATCACCACCCCACAGCGCCAGGGGCTCAACGGCACCGAGCGTTGGCTGGGGGGGAGCAGGTTGGCCTGGGCGCTGAGAAGCCTTAACACCAAAAAAGGGCCGTGGTGTTTGCGGCCCTTTCGGTAGATGCAGTCGAAAACCCGTTGTCCCTTCAGCCGGTGGCGCAGGGGTAAGGCCAAGGGGCCTAAACGGCCAAGCGAGCCCGGCCGCGGCGGCGACGGGTGCGGATCACACGGCGGCCGGTGTGGCTGCGCATGCGGACGCGGAAGCCTGAAACGCGCTTGCGCTTACGGCTCGTTCCTTCCAGGGTGCGTTTGGTCATGGCGGCTGTCTCGCTCCTCTCGTCGCGTCGTGAATGGGCGTTGGGGCCAACCTATCAGGTGACCCGATCCCCTTCTGGGCAAAGGGAAGTGCAGGAGAAATTCAGTTGCTGGGTGGTTCGATCTGAATCAACCAACTGCCCAGATAGCCCGCGATGGGAATGTCCCCGGGGGCTTGGGCCAGGGCGTTGAACTGATACATCCCGTTGTTGAAGGGATTGAAGATCATCATGTAAACCCCAATGGTGCCTTCGTCAGAGACGGGGACGTCGGGGAAGATTTCGATGGCATTGCCCTTGTCTGCCAGCTCGATCGTGGCGGGGATGTCTTTCACGCAGCGGGTGCGCGCCAGCATGCCGCCCTCGCTCATCTTGCAGAGCTTGATCTGCTTGGGATCGATCTTGGCGTCGAAATACTTGGGGATGGTGATGCTCAACTTGAGGATCGCGGTCTTGCGGTCCTTGGGCTTGAGGATGAAGTAATACTCCGACCGCGCCAGGGGCCGGGTATTGGTCATGAAGTAGTAGAGCTTGCGGTAATCCTTGGTGTTGTCCCAGCGGAACTCCATCAGGCTCGGGGTGGCCTGGGCCTGGGCGGGTTGCACCAGCAGCCGGGAGGCGATCGGGGCCGTGGCTAGGCCAGCCAGCCCCAGGAACCCCATGCCGATAGCCCCCATGCGGATGGCCCCAGTCCCAAGGGATGCGGCTTTGATGCGATCGCCAACTTGCTGAAGCAAACGCTTGGAGCCCATACGGGAGCCATTCAAGAGTGCACCAATTCTCAGCAGGCGCAGCAGCCCCTGGTGGGGCGGGTGGCCGGCCAGCTAGGTGGCGGCCCGATCGGGCCGCAGGCGGGAAGCCTCCCGCAGGTAGGGATGCACCACGGGTTGGCTGGCCTCCATCCAGGCGTGGGCCAGCAGCCGGATGCAGCGGGGTAGGTCACCGGCGACGGCCATTTGCTGGCAATCGAGCAGGGCGACCTGCTCCCAGCCCGGCTGGCGGCGGGCGATCGCCGCAGGGAAGCAGGCATCCAAATCGGCGGTTACCGAGAAGGTCACCGACACCACCTGGTCGCCGATGAGCTGGTTGCGCTCGACCAGCGCCTGCACCAAGTCGGCCACGGCAGCGCCGATCGCTTCGATCGTGTTGGCCTCGGCGGTGGTGGCGCCCCGCAGGGCCCTTAGCTGGCGGTTGGAGCCCATGGTGCTGGTCATGGCCGGTAGAGCCAGAGGGGTTGGCCGCTCCAGGCCAGCTCCAAGCTCAGGGCCTCGAGCACCCCGCGCAACTGGCCCCTGCCCGGGAGGATGCCGCCAAACCGCTTGGGGGGCGTGCCAAAGGTGATGGGTTTGGTCTTCTCGGGATCGAGGCCCGCCAATTCAGCCGCCAGCAGGCGGGCAGTTTCCTCATCAC
>CANHGA010000214.1 GCA_947460085.1 Synechococcaceae cyanobacterium | reverse complement strand
TGGTGACCTGCGGCTTGGGAGTGGCCTTTTTAGCCAGTCAACTGGTGGAGTACTTCTCGCTCCCTTTTGGACTAACAGAGAACCTTTTTGCGAGCACCTTTTATGCCCTCACCGGTTTTCACGGGCTCCACGTAACCCTTGGTGTGATTTGCATTGCGATCGTGACCCTGCAAACCCGCTCAAACGGACGCATCACGGCCAAGGATCATTTCGGCCTTGAGGCCGCCGAGCTTTATTGGCACTTCGTAGACGGCATCTGGGTTGTGCTCTACGGAATTCTTTATCTGCTTTGAAGGGTTAAAGCCAAGCCCCCCTTGCATCTGGTGTTCCACAAAGGGCACAATCCCCACAACTCCTCCTGGAGACATGCTCGAAGGCCAGGCCCTACTCGATCGCGCCCGCTCGCTGAGCAACCGGCCGGAAGATGAAATTGCCCGGGCCTGCGGGTACGTGGGCCCCAGTGGCCGGGTGTTGAAAAAAAGCTTTTACCGGGCCCTGGTGGTTGCCAAGGGTTACATCCTTCCCTCCAGTTCTGCTGGCATCGGCGGGCCAAAAGGCCGGCAAGCCGACTTCCGCACCCGGGTCCATGGCAACGGCAACCTGCTAATTGGCCACGCCTACACCAAGCGGATGGGCCTGGAGCCAGGGATGGAATTCAAAATTGAACTCCACCAGGAAACCGGCTCGATTTGGTTGATGCCCTTAGACGACTGCTCCGCCGCAGACAATGGCCCTGCAGCAGAGAATGGCCCAGCCGAAGACTGAGTAGTTCAATCTTCGGGGTGAAAACTGGCGCTGAAGCTCAGCAGGTCGATGCCGCTGAACAGAAAGCTGATGCCCACCAAAATCCCGAGCACGCTCAACAAGCTGGCGGCTGGCAGGCTGAGAATCAGACCCCCCAGGATCAGGGTGATCAGGCCGTTGAGGAGTCCCCAACCCCAGCCACTGATCTCCCGGTGGGCAAGGGACACCACCGAGGCCACCGCCCCCTCCACCAAGAAGACAATGCCGATCGCCAAGCTGAGCGAAGCAACGGGCAGCACCACCCCCGCCGGGCCATTTCCCAACTGCTGAATCATCGACACACCCGCCACCACAAACACGGTGGACACCACCAGGCGCCAGAAGGTGAGCCATCGGCTGAGCTGTTTGGCCCGCATCAGGTTGTTGATCCAGCCCACGATGCCTCCCACCAGGAAGGCCACCGCCACCACGGTGGTCACCCACACCGAGGCCATGAATGGGAACACCAGGGCCAGCACCCCCAGAACAAGCATCAAAACCCCCTCAAACAGGGTGAAGGCACGCAAGGTGCCGGACTTGGGATTCCAGAAGCTGGATGTCATCGGGCCCGTACCTGGGAAGGGGTTGATCTCTTGAAACCTAGGCACCCCAGCCGTGGTCGGCCAGCCATTGGGCATCCATGCCGGCATCGGCTTGCGGGCCACCAGAGCCACCGGCGGCGGATCCCTTGGCGAGCAACAGCGTTTCCGTGTATTTGGCGAGCAAATCGGCCTCCAGGTTGACCAGGGAACCGGGGCGCAGGTGCTGCAGGGTGGTGGCCCCCCAGGTGTGGGGGATCACGGCGATCCAGAAACAACCGCCTCCGGGTTCACAACCGGCCACGGTGAGGCTGATGCCATCGACAGCCACGCTGGCCTTCTCGCAAATGAAGCGGCCATAGGCCCGATCCCGCCATTGCAGTTCCAGCCGCCAGGAGCCCGCCACCTGGGTGATGGACTTCACCACACCCAGGCCATCGACGTGGCCACTCACCAAGTGGCCCCCAAGCCGATCTGCCAGGCGCAGGGCCGGCTCAAGATTCACCCAGCCCCGGCCCTCGGCCTTGGCCAACAGCGTGGTGCGGCCAAGGGTTTCAGGGCTCACATCGGCCCGGAAGCCATCCCCCAGCCGCTCCGCCACCGTGAGGCACACCCCATCGACGGCCACGCTGTCGCCCAGGGCCAAATCCGCAGGCAGCCAGCCGGCTTCAGCCGCGCCGGGGGGGGGGCCGTCCAGCGCAGCCTCACCCCCTGGGGGGAGCGCTCGATCACGCCGATGGACTGGACCAATCCCGTGAACATCCGCTTCCCATGCGAGATGGTCATAATCGGGCAAAGGGCAGCGCCCGGCCATGGTCGAAATGCAAGTTGCCGGTATTGCCCTCGATGCGGCCAGTCGCAGCCCCATCGTGTTGCTGCGCGATCCTTCCGGCCGGCGCCAGGTGCCGATCTGGATCGACCAGGCCCAGGCCCAAAACATCCTGGCGGGACTCAATGCCGACCCCCCGCCGCGGCCCCTCAGCCATGACCTGATGGTGGCGTTGCTGAAGGCCGGGGGCCTGCAGTTGGATCGCGTGATCATCCATGCGATTGAAGCGAGCACCTTCCAGGCCGTGCTGAAGCTGAGCCCCGCAGGCCCAAAGGACGACACCGCTCCCACAAAACCCAACACCCCAAGCATCGAACTCGATGCCCGCCCCAGTGACGGCATCGCCCTAGCCCTGCGCACGGGCAGTCCCATTTGGATGCTCGAAGAGGTGGTGGCCGATGCCTCCATCCCGGTGGATGCCGAAGCCGATGCCGACGAACAGGCCAACTTCCGGCGGTTTCTTGATCAGACCAGCCCCGCGGATTTGGTGCGCCACCTCAGCAAGGCCAAGCCCGAGGCCGATAGCGCCCCTGACCATGGCGAAGCCACCCCTGGCGACCAATGACCCGGTGAACCCAACGGGCACCTGGCCTAGGCGAGCCTTTGGCCGCGGGCCGGCGGTGTCGCCCTTCACCCTGGGCACCATGCGGGCCGTCAACAGCCCAGCCCAGATGGAGGCCGTGCTGCGCGCAGCCCTTGCCGCAGGCATCAACCACCTGGAAACGGCCCCGGCCTATGGCCCCGCCGAAAACTTTCTGGCAAAGGCCCTCAGCCAGCTCCACCAGGAGGGTGCTGGCCCATCAGGGGGCTGGCTGATCACCAGCAAGCTGCTGCCCGGCGGCGACCTGGCCAGCGGGCAACGGGCCCTGGGCGCGATCCTGGAGCGGCTTGGCGTCCAGCAACTCACCTCCCTGGCCATCCATGGCCTCAACCTGGAGGAGCACCTTGCCTGGGCCCTCAACGGCCCCGGCGCCGACCTACTGCAGTGGGCCCAAGCCGAAGGCCTGGTGGGCCAGGTGGGCTTCTCGAGCCACGGCAGCCCAGGGCTGATCGAGGCCGCCCTGGGCAGTGGCACCTTTCAGTTCTGCAGCCTCCACCTCCATCTATTTGATCAAACCCGGATGCCCATCGCCCGCCAGGCCCTCGCCGAGGGCATCGGCGTGATGGCCATTTCGCCAGCCGACAAAGGCGGCCGGCTCTACGACCCACCGGCGGAGCTGGTCGCCGACTGCCAGCCCTTTGAACCCCTGGAACTGGCCTACCGCTTCTTGCTGGATGCGGGGATCTCCACCCTGACCCTGGGGGCAGCCCAGCCGGGCGATTTGGCCTGGGCCCGGCGGCTGGCGCCCCCCAGCAGCGAGCCCAGCGGGCCCAACCCAGCCAAAGCCGAAGTGGCC
>CANHGA010000213.1 GCA_947460085.1 Synechococcaceae cyanobacterium | reverse complement strand
GGTCTGCCCCAAATCAGGGTGAACGTGCCCATACTCTTTGTTCCTGGAGATCCGGGTCCAATGGAGTGATTTCCGTTGGATCTTTTCTTCTAAAGACGCTCCACGTCTGGACCCAGTCTGGCCATCGATTGCCTATTTTTTCTGGTAAAGACGAGGCCGCAGATCGGGTGATGTTTTCCTGCGTGGGTCGCACCATTGCCCTGGCGAGCCAGCACGGCAAGGAAGGCGTTTTAGCGAGGACCCATCCCGTGGTGCCCTTCTTGGCGATCGGGCGGGAGTGGTTGCACTTCGTTGATCGTCGCCATCAGTTGACCATTAGTGAGCACCGCATCAGTCGACGGACCAACGACAGCTCTTTCAAGGCGGCAAAGCCAGAAGCAGCCCTTGGCTGGCTCGAAACCGATAGGCGGGCCCATTGCAATCCCACCCGCATGGCGAGCATTCGGCGGCCTTCCCTGCAGCAGCTGCTGGCCGCCGATCCTGGCCAATGTCCCTACTGCAATCCTTGAAGGCCTAAGACCTCAGGTCGACTACCACTCCCCAAGATCCATGTAGCAAAAGGCACCTGGCCATGGTTCGTTTTGTCGGTTGTCGCATGGGCTTGGCCCCTAGGGTCTACGCACAGGACGACGACCTTCTTTTGGCCATGATTGATCGCCATTTTCCCCCGGTCTTCAAGACCTTGTCTGGCACCCTTGGAGCCTTGGGCTTGCTTGCCCTCCCTTTGGGATTGCCCTTGCAAGCCAACGAGGTTGGCGTCTATTCAGGCCGGCACTACAACAGCGATCAACAGCTCTACAAGCAGTTCACCGCTAAAACCGGCATCAAGGTGAAGTTGCTGGAGGCAAAAGACGATGCCCTGATTGAGCGCCTGCGCAGCGAGGGAGACAAGTCGCCCGCTGATGTGTTGGTGCTGGTGGATGCGGCCCGCCTGGATCGGGCCGCTGATCTGGGTCTGTTCCAGCGCACCCGCTCGTTCCAGTTGCTGCGCGATGTGCCCCTGGATTTGCGGGATTCCAAGGGCCGCTGGTATGGCCTGACCCGCAGGCTCCGGGTGGTGGTGGTGAATCCCAAGCTGGTGAATCCTGCCAAGATCACCACCTATGCCGATCTCGCGAATCCCCAGCTGAAAGGCAAACTCTGCCTGCGGGATCGCAAGAGTGTGTATAACCAATCCCTGGTCGCCGATCAATTGATTTTGCGTGGTAGTGCCTTGACCACCAAGTGGTTACAAGGGATGACCGAGAATGTCACCCAGCCCTATTTTTCTTCGGATACTCCCTTGATTCGTGCCATTGCCAAGGGCCAATGTGGGGTGGGCCTGGTGAACACCTATTACGTTGCTCGGATGCTTAACGGGGAGAGCGGCGCGGCCGATCGCGCCTTGGCTAGCCAGCTCAAGGTGATCTTCCCCAAGCCCGCCCATGTGAACATCACCGGTGCCGGTGTGACCCGCTACGCCAAGAATCCTGAGGCGGCCCTGAAGTTGATTGAATTTCTGGCGTCCCCAAGGGGGGGGCGCGGTTACGCCGAAGCCAACAACGAATATCCCCTGAAGGGCTATGGCGATAACGCCACCCTCAAACGCTTTGGCCCCTTCAAGGGCGATGGCATCTCGGCCCAACAATTGGGGGCCAAAAACTCGGCTGCCATCAAGCTGATGGACGTCACCGGCTGGAAGTAAGAGCCCATGTTGCGCCGCACCCTGGCATCCCAGCGTTCCTTTCTGGGCGTTGGGGTGCTGCTGGTCAGCCTGTTGGCCCTGTTGCCCCTGGTGGCGTTGCTGCTGGTGGCCAGCCGCAGTGGCTGGGCTGGCTTGCTGGCCCTTGGCCCCAGCGGCGGTGAACAGATCCAGAACACCCTGCTGCTGTTGGTTGGCGTTGGGGTAGTGGGGGCCTGCCTGGGTACGGCCAATGGCTGGCTAACGGCCCGCTGCCACTTTCCAGGACGCCGCTGGTTGCAGATTGCCCAGCTCTTGCCCCTGGCGATTCCGAGTTACTTGCTCGCCGCCACCTTGGTGGATTTGGGCAGCCGGGTGGGCTGGCGGGTCCATGGCCTGGCCTGGGCCGTGCTGGTGCTGAGCTTGTCCACCTACAGCTATGTGTTTTTGCTGAGTACGGAGTGTTTTGGCCTGAGCGGGGCTCGGCTGCAGGACGCCTCCCGTTCCTTGGGGGTTGGGCCCTGGGGCTGTTTCTGGCGGGTGGCCTTGCCGATGGCGGTGCCAGCGATTGGGGCGGGCGTGGCCCTGGCCGGCATGGAAGTGGTGAATGAGTTTGGCGCCGTCCAGCTCCTCGGCGTACCCACCCTCTCGGCGGGCATCCTCGACCGTTGGCAGGGAGACGGCGACATCGAAGGAGCGATTGGCTTGGCCCTTGTCACCATGGTGATCGTGGTGGGTCTGGTGGTGGCGGAGCGCGGTTTTCGCCGCCGCAGTCGCCTGTGGAGCGCCGGCCAGGAGAGTGCCCCAGCCAGCCGCTGGCCCCTCGAGGGCTGGCGCCAGGCGCTGGCCCAGCTCTGCGCCCTGCTTCCCCCCCTGGCCAGCTTGGGATTCCCCCTGCTTTGGGTTGGGATCAGTTGGGGCCAACTCCCATTGGAATCCACCGAGGAATTGGCGAGCTTGTCGCTGCATACGCTTGCCCTGGCGCTGGCCGCCACGGCGATCACCGTGGCGGCGGCCCTGGTGTTGGCGGTGGCCAAGCGCTGGCTTCCCAACCCCTGGCTCAGGGCCATCAGCTTTGGGGCGGGCATGGGCTACGCGATTCCTGGCACCGTTTTGGCCTTGGCCTTTTTGCTCTTGGGCGGTGGTCTGGGATTGGCGCCCCTGGCCCTGCTGGTGTGGGGCTACGGGGATCGTTTCCTGGCGGTGGCCAAGGGTGGCTTGGATGCTGCCTTGGAGCGCATTCCCCCCAGCGTCGATGAATCGGCGGCCAGCCTGGGTAGCCCCTGGTTTGAGGTTCTGCGGCGGATCCATCTGCCGCTACTGCGCGGCCCGCTGCTGGTGGCGGCCCTGCTGGTCTTTGTCGACACCGTGAAGGAATTGCCGCTCACCTTTGCGCTTCGGCCCTTCGACTACGACACCCTGGCGGTGCGGGTCTACCAGTACGCCAGCGATGAACGGGTTGGGGCTGCCCTGGTGCCTGCTTTGGTGATTATGGGGTTGGGCTTGGTCGCCGCCTTGGCCGTGGTTCCGAGCCTGCAGAACGGGGATGGGAGCCCCACCGATTAGGGCACTTGCCCTAGATCGCTTGAAAGGCGCGTCCATCCGGAAACACCTGGGCCAGGGCACCAGGCACCAGGCTCGCCCGACAGCGTTGATCAATGCCCAGGGGACTCGACAGGGGAACCCTCACCCGCAGTTCCTGGCCCTGGCTCTCCACTTGGAGGAGCCATCCCTGGCCCAAAAACTCCCGGCCCACCACCCGGGCATTGCCGCTGGGATCGGCGTCGAGCTGGATGGCATCGCTCATCACCATGGCGTCTTGCATAACTGAGGCGTCCTGCATGGCTGGCGCGTCTTGGGTCCCTGCGGCCCCTTCTCCCATCGATGGTGTTCCCCTCGGCTG
>CANHGA010000212.1 GCA_947460085.1 Synechococcaceae cyanobacterium | reverse complement strand
ACGGCCAGATCCTGGGCGCCTGCCGCACAAGCGGCGCGGGCGCCTGCCGCACAAGCCGTCCTGAGCCCGGCAAGATCAAACTCTGCGGCCTCGCCCAGACCCACCAGGATCAGGGTTTGGGGGGACGCCCCCAGACGCTCCAGGCTGACGCTTTCGCCCGGTTTGGCCTTGAATTGGCGCTGCTCGAGCCGCTGCAGTAGTTCGCTGCCAAACAGGTTGGTCAAAACCTGGCGCCGGGGCTCTTCCCCATTGGAGTCGCCGCTGGCAAAGAGGCCCACCACCAAGGTGTCGCCGGCCCAGGTGCCCAGGGCGCTGGCCAGGTCTTGGGGGATGCAACGAAACTCCATGGACCACGGCCTCCTTAGGCCGCGATCGTAGCCAGCGCCTAATCCAGCTCAGCCGTGAAGGGCGTGGCCCAGCGTGCCCGGGTTTCCTTGTTGAAGGGCGGCAGCCAGCGCTGGATCAGGGCCTGCTCGAGGGCGCGCCTGGGTTTGACCTGGGCGGGCACATCGAGCCAAAACCGAATGCTCAGTTGCAGGCTGAGGTTGGCCTTGAGCAGGGCTTCGCTGTAGGCCGCGAGGTAGCTCTTGCAATCGTGCTCCCCTTTCCAGCGCTGGTCGGCCCGGCCGGTTTCGCCCACGTAAAGCAGCAGGGGGCTGGAGGCGGGGCTGGGCTGATCCAGCACGAAATACAGGGCCGCCCCCTGCTGGGGAGCTTGGGGCCAGCGCCAAAAGGAGAGGGCTTGGGGCCTGAGATCCAACGGATTGAACTGGGCTGCGGCGTCTTCAGGGGCATCCCCACCAGCCTGGGCCTGGGCTTGGGGAAACAAAAGGCCTTGCTCGGCGGGGCCCCGTTGGCCGTTGAAGAGGGGGTGCTGGTGCTGGGCCAGGCGCTGTTGCCACTCTTCGAGCTGGTGCTTGAGCAGCGGTAAGGGATCGGGTCCGGCGGCAGAGCCCTGGGGCTGGTCGCCCCCAATCCCTTGGCTCCCAATCCGTTGACCCCGAAACAGATCTCCCTGCCGTGCCATCAGGAGCGGCTTGGCTTTTTGGGGGACCGGGGCAGGGCAGGGCCAGCTTGGGCAGCGCCTGCTTGGACAGCGCCGAAACGCACCTTGCCAATCCAGCGCTCCACCAAATCGGAGGGGAGCTGAAGCCGCTCCTGCAGATCGGCGAGATCCCGAAACGGTTCCCGCGCCCGTTCCCGCACCAGCCGCTGGCAGCGTTCGCTCGAGAGGCCCAGGCCGCCCAGCTCCCGGGCAGTTGCCAGGTTGAGATCGAGGCGGGCGCCCTGGGCCCCGGTGCTCGGGGGTTCGCTATACCAGCGAAAATCCAGCAGGGGCAGCCAGGCCGCCACCTGGTCGGCACTGAGGTCGAGGGCCTGGCCCAGGTCTTCCGCCCCACTGAGTTGAACGCCGCCCCGCTGGAGCCGCAGGAGCAGGTTCACCTGGTCGGGCGTGATCCCGGGAAGCCTGAGCCAATCGGCGGCGGTGGCCCGGTTCACATCGAGACGCCAGCCGAGGGCGGCCGCATGCCGCACCTCCAGCGCTGAGTTCAGCCGCAGGGCCGGGTTTTGCTTGAGCTTGAGGGAGAGCAGATCCCGTTCAATCGCGCTCTCGTCGTCATCCGTGCTGGGCGGTTGGGGCGGCGCGGCCGGGATCAGGCCAGTCGCCACGAGCAGGTGGCGGGCCAATGGATCCAGCCAGTGGCGTTGGGCCATGGAGGTGGGGCGCCGCCGGACGAGCTGCACAGGTATTAAGCCTGAAACTAGCGAGGCACCTCGGTATCAGGCCAGTCGATCAGTCCCCAGCGCAGTCCCAGTACGGCGGCATGGGTGCGGTCGTTGGCCTGCAACTTGCGCATCACATGGCTGAGGTGGGTTTTCACCGTGTCGACAGAGACGAAGAGGTGTTCTCCGATTTGGCTGTTGCCCTTGCCCTGGGCGACCAGGGCCAGCACTTCCAGTTCCCTGGGGCTCAAGGGTTCGAGGGGGGTTCCCCCCTCATGGCCGCGGCGGAAGAGTTCCTGCAGGCTTTTGTCGATGTAAATTCCGCCACCACTTACCGCCTGTAGGGCGGCGACACCGGCCCCAAGCCCCATTCGGGATTCCACAAGCAGGCCGTCGCAACAGGCGTCAATCGCCGCCTTGATTTGGCGATGGCGCTGTTCTTGGGTGATCAGGAGCAGGGTGTGGATCTGGGGCCAGCGGGCTTTGATCTGCTGGACCAAGGCGACCCCATGGCCCCGTTCCAGCCGGTCGCTCAGCAGCACCATCGTGGGCTGGTGTTGTTCCACCAGGGCCAGGCCCTCGTCTTCGGTGGTGGCTGCCCCCAAGACGTGGTCGGGGTTCAGGGTCCAACCGAGAAAGGCTGCCAACAGGGCTCTGCTGCCCAGACACACCACGATGCGGGCGTCCTGGAGCATGAGGTTGCTCAGGTCGGTGTTGCGCCGTACTTGATCCAGGAATGGCGTGAAGTCCAGGGGGCTGGGCTGGCTGGCTGGCGCGATCCATCCTGGCGCGTTCCAGCCTGGAGGTATACGTGGATCCGCACTGTTCAGAGCTGGCGCCCCTGCTCACAATTGGGCGATCACGGCGCTGCCTGGGCCATGGCGTTTTTTGAATCCGAAATCGTTCAAGACGAGGCCAAGCGCCTGTTCACGGATTACCAGCAGCTGATGCAGCTCGGTGGCGAATACGGCAAGTTCGATCGGGAGGGCAAAAAGCTTTACATCGACCGCATGGAGGAAATGATGGGGCGCTACCAGGTGTTCATGAAGCGCTTCGAGCTTTCCGAAGACTTCCAGGCCAAGCTCACCGTGGAGCAGCTGCGTACCCAATTGGGCCAATTCGGGCTGACGCCAGAAACGATGTTCCAGCAGATGCACCAAACCCTGGAGCGCATGAAGGGCCAGTTGGAAGCCGACAGCTAGGGCTTGCTTTTGGCCGCGAAGGCCGCCTGCCTACGATCCCCCCCTGCAGATGGGCATCGGAGGGGCATCGGATGGCACAAGATGATTGGTCACTGCCCCAGGGCTTGGAGCGCGGGGTCGCCGATCTGTTCCCCACGGGTGAGCTTTGCGGCGCTGCTTCCGATGGCGACCAGCAGCTTGCTTCCCGGATTGGTGAGGCCCAAACAGCTGGTCGCCCCCTACGGGTCAAGCTCGGCATTGACCCCACGGGCACCGATATCCACTTGGGGCATTCGATTCTGTTCCGCAAACTGCGGGCCTTCCAGGATGCGGGCCACACGGCGGTGCTGATCATTGGCGATTTCACCGCCCGGATTGGCGATCCCACCGGCAAGAGTGCGACCCGGGTGCAGCTCAGCGCCGAGGCCGTGGAGGCGAATGCCCGCACCTACCTGGCCCAGCTTGGGGAGGGCCTGCCCAAGGACCAGGCCCTCTTGGATTTCGAGACCCCTGGCCGCCTTGAGGTGCGCCGCAACAGTGAATGGCTGGCGGGCTTGGCCTTGCCGGAGGTGATTGAACTGCTGGGGGTTTCCACCGTGGGCCAGATGCTGGCCAAGGAGGATTTCGCCAACCGCTACGGATCGGGAACGCCGATTTCCCTGCACGAATT
>CANHGA010000211.1 GCA_947460085.1 Synechococcaceae cyanobacterium | reverse complement strand
GCCAGGGCCAGTAGGGCCGCCATGGCTTCCTGGTCCGCCAAAGCCGACCCTGCATAGGGAGGCCCCAGCACCCCGCCGAGCACGCCGCCCCAATCGGCCACCTGCCGGGCGAAGGCCTTGCCCTCGGGGCTGGACCAATACGGCAGAGGCACCAGGGCCACCAACTGCAAATCGACCCGGCCCTGCCAACGCTGGCGCTGGGCCAACAGGGCTTGCCAACTGGCCTGGGACCCAGGGCCGCCGCTGTCGATATGGGTGCGCATCGCCCGCAGGCCATAGCGCCAAGCCCGCTCCAAGGCCGCTTCAGAGCGGGCCAACACCTGGGCTTCGTTGCGTTGGCCATGCTCCAGCTGGTTTTGGGCCAGGGCCTCGGCCATCGTGCCCGCCCAATTGGGAAACAAGGCACCGGTGAAGGCCTTGTCCAGGTGGGCATGGGGCTCCACCAAAGGGGTTAGGGCCAGGGGCAAAGGGGAGCCATCGCCGCCCGGGGCCAGGGGCTGGATCGCCCGCACCAGGCCTGCGGCGTGGTCGATTTGCACTGCCACCAGCCCCTCCTGATCGGCCCGGGGCAAGGTTTGGAGGGCCGGATCCAACAGGCAACGCGGCATCCGCACCTGCAGGGGCCTGGCCAAGGGCAAGGCGCTCATGAAGAGCGTTGGGGTGAATGGGTCTGTTGACCCGATTCCAAAAGCACAAACGTGCCGGCAATGGCCAACACCGTGGCGTGGAAGCGCGGCACCTGCCAAGCCAGCAGGTTTTGGCCACCAATTTCGGCCCGGTAAATGCTGAACACCCCGAAGTTCTGGCGCCTGGCCTGATCGCGCAGCAGGCGGCCCAGGACCAGCCTTTGGTCATGGACCAGCCCATGGCAGTTGCTCAGGGCCAGGCGCATCACCGCCGGCAGGCCATCACTGGTGCAGAGCTCGTCGCTGATTTCATCCACCAGGCGCTCGGAGGCAAAGGTCTCGAGGTCGGCAGGCGAGGGATTGCTGATCGCCAGGCCAACAGCCCCCAAGGCAATCGCCAAGGCAACCGGAATCCAGGGCCGACGGGATGGAATGCTCAAAACCTTGGCTGTCAGGCACCTTGGTACATTGGCACCGATCACGGCGGGCGTCGCCAAGTGGTTAAGGCAGCGGCTTGTGGTGCCGCCATTCGGGGGTTCAAGTCCCCTCGCTCGCCCTTTGACCCCTCTCCTCTTCCAAGCCCTTGGGCTCGGGAGAGGTTTTTTTGTGGCGCTCTTGCAGAAAAGCGTTCAGCAGCCGATCAGCCCCCCCAACGCCCTCCCGCACCGCATCGGCGCAGGGCAGGCCCGTTGCCTGCTCCACCTCGGCAATCGCCGCTTCGGCAGCGGCGGGCTCCAGCAGGGCCGTATTCAAGGCAATCGCCCGCACCTTTGGCGCTGGCGCCAACGCCGTAGCCGGCCTGGCCAAGGCGGCCAGGGCCTCCATCGCCCCAATCAGCTGGGACAACGGCGGCAAGGGCACATCCGCCAGGCCCCTGATGTGGGCCTGGCCAGCCCGGTGCACCAACAACAAATCGGTGGGTTGGCTGCCCCGGAGCAGGGGCAAGGTGGCCGTGGAGCCGGGATGGCAAAGGGAGCCCTGGCCTTCGACCAGTACCCAGCTGCTGGCATCACCCCCGGAAGCAGCGGCCAGCACCGCCTGCTCCACGGCCCCAGCGGCGTAATCCACCCGCACCGCATCCAGGGCCACCCCAGCCCCACTAATCAAAATCCCGGCCTGGCCCGTGCCCACAAAGCGGGCATCCAGCCCGCGCCTGAGCGCCGCGGCCTGCAACTCCAGGCAGGCGCTCATCTTGCCCACCGCCATGTCGCTGCCCACCGCCAACAGGCGCCGGCCGGGTAGGGCTGCGGCGCGGCCGGCGGCCACCACCAGATCCAACGGCTCCCGGCGCAGATCCCAAATCCACGCCCCGGGTTGCACCAGGGCCGCCAAGGCGGGGTCATCGCCCAGGCGGGTATGGAGGCCACTGGCCACCGAGAGGCCAGCCCCCAGGGCCGCCGCCACGTCGGCGTGCACGGCCGGGGGCAGACGGCCACCGGAGGGAGCCAACCCCACCACGGCCACCTGGGGCCCATGGCCTAGGGCCTCCGCCACCGAGGCCACGATCGGCACCGCCCGGTCGATCCCCGTAATCGCCCGCAGGTTTTGGCCGGCGTACTCGGGGTCCACCACCGCCACGATCGGCCCCTTCCGGTAGCGCAACATCGCCAGGCCCGTCTTGCCGGTGAGGTTGGCGGTGCCGCCGTGCAACAGCAGCACCACCTTTGCCTGGGGATCGAGCTGGGTCATGGCAGCAATCCTTGCGGGCCGATGCCCAACCCCGCTCCAGTGGGGGGCTGCAGCCGATCCCCCTGGCGCTCCAAACCCACAAACGGATCGTCCACCAGGTTGAGATGGCTATCGAGATCGGGCCAGCGCACCAGGGGCAACAGGTGGGCCGCGGCCCCATTCAGCAAGCTGCCATCGGAGTAGCAGCCGAGCATCACCGCCAAATCCAGGCCCTGGGCGGCCCGGGCCATCACCAGGGCTTCCGAGAGGCCACCGCTTTTGAGCAGCTTGATATTGATGCCATCCACGTGGGGGGCCAGGCGCACCAGATCGGCCAGATTCCAGCAACTTTCATCCGCCACCAAGGGCATCGGGCAATCCGGGGCCAAAGCCGCAAATCCCGCCCTATCGGCCTCGGGATCGGCCAGGGGCGCCAGGGGCTGCTCCAGCAACACCACCCCATGGGCCGCCAGCGGTTCGAGCATGGAGCGGGCCCCAGCCAAGCTCCACCCCCCATTGGCATCCACCTGCAATTCGATCGCCCTGCCGGTGGCCTGGCTACGGGCCTCCAGGGCCTGGGCCACGGCCCCCAGCAGGGCTAAATCATGGCCCACGCCATCGGGGCTGCCGAGCTTGAGCTTGATCCGGGTGGCTGGCAACTGCTGCCACCAGAGCTCAAGCCGGGCAAGTACCGCAGGAATCTGGCCCAAGCCCAGGGTCACGCTGGTGGGAACGCAGGCAGCTGGATCCAGCCCCCAGAGCCGCCACAGCGGGGCCCCCAGCCGCTGGCCCCACCAATCGTGCAAGGCCAGATCCAGGCCGCACCGAGCAGGGGGACTCAATCTGGCCAGCAGCGGTTCGAGGGCCTGGCGTGGTTCGCAGCTGCGGGCTTCGAGCAAAGGAAACAAGGCCTCCAACTCGGCCGCGATGGCGGGGGTCTCGTAGCAGCGATGGCCCGTCTCCAAGCCACCGGTTTCGCCGATGCCGCGGATGCCGTCCTGCTCCACCACCACCAGCAGATGCTCCACCGCAGCGGTGGTACCCCGGCTGATCGCCAGGGGCACGGCCTTGGTGAGGGGAAAGGGGCGCAGGCTGCAGCGCATGGTGGGGGTTGGGTGCCGCATCCAGCGGATGGGGCGATAGCCGAAACTGGAACCATGATGGCCACCCCTCTCACTGCCCCTGCCGCCCCTAGGGCGGACCAAGGCGGGCGCGGCAGCTACTGGATCACCACCTTTGGCTGCCAGATGAACAAGGCGGATTCCGAGCGCATGGCCGGAATCCTCGAATCCATGGGCTATGC
>CANHGA010000210.1 GCA_947460085.1 Synechococcaceae cyanobacterium | reverse complement strand
TGTGCTGTGCTGATGCTGTTTTTAAATACTCGTTGGCGGCCTGCCCACTGAAGTGTCTGGCCTAGCCGGCATTCACGGCCCATCGACAGCTACCCAGACTTCCCAATCCCATGCATTTCCAGGACATCATCGCCACCCTGAATCGCTTTTGGGCTGACCAGGGCTGCCTGATCCTCCAGCCCTACGACACCGAGAAGGGGGCAGGCACGATGAGCCCCCACACGGTGTTGCGCGCCATTGGCCCCGAGCCCTGGGCGGTGGCCTATCCGGAGCCCTGCCGCCGGCCCACCGATGGCCGCTATGGCGATAACCCCAACCGGGCCCAGCACTATTTCCAATACCAGGTGCTGATCAAGCCATCCCCCGATGGCATCCAGGAGACCTACCTGGCTTCCTTGGAAGCCCTGGGCATCCGCGCCAAGGACCACGATTTTCGCTTCGTTGAAGACAACTGGGAATCACCGACCCTGGGGGCCTGGGGTGTGGGTTGGGAGGTGTGGCTCGATGGCATGGAGGTGACCCAGTTCACCTATTTCCAGCAGTGCGGCGGCATCGATTGCCGGCCGGTCTCGATCGAGATCACCTATGGCCTCGAGCGCCTGGCCATGTATTTGCAGGATGTGGAAAGCATCTGGGATTTGTCGTGGGATGGTCGGCGCAGCTATGGCGACATTTGGTTGCCGTTTGAGAAGGGCCATTGCGCCTACAACTTCGAAGCTTCCAATCCCGACCGCCTGACCCAGTTGTTCGCCCTATACGAGGCGGAAGCGGCGGATCTGGTGGCCAAGAAACTCCCGGCCCCCGCCCTGGATTTTGTGCTCAAGTGCAGCCACACCTTCAACCTGCTCGAGGCCCGCGGCGTGATTTCGGTGACCGAGCGCACCGCCACCATTGGCCGCATCCGCAACCTGGCCCGCCAGGTGGCAGAAGCCTGGTTCGCCGAACGCCGGGCGCTGGGCTTCCCGTTGATGGAGGCGGACAAACGCCAAGCCTGGTTTGAGGCCCATCCGGAGGAGGCTGGCTGATTGGTCCCGGTGGGAACCCTGGAGGGCTAACGCGTCCAGGGTGCGGAGATGGCAGAAAGGCTGGCTGGCCAGGGACTACGCCGGTGGATCTGGGGGCTCGCCTTGGGCTTGCTACTGCTGCGCACGCTGGTTGTCGCCGCGACCCCTCCCCTTCCCAGTTCGGGCGATCCGGCCCTGTTGCTCGCTAAGGCCAGCGGTTCGCTGCCCATCAGCCTGGAGGGCCGCCTGGTTGGCGATCCGTCCCCGATTGGCACCGGCCAAGGGTGTCGGGCCTTGCTCCAGCTGCCGAGGGGCCGTACGGAGTTGCGCTTTCGCCATTGCCCCGAGCTGCAGCAGGGCTGGCAGCTGCGCGCGACGGGGGCGTTGAAGCGTCCCCAGCCCTCGCCCCATCCCCTGCTGGCGGCCCCGGCGGAGCGCCTGGCCCGCCAGGGGGCCTTCAGCCAGCTGCAGGTGGAGCAACTCCAGGTGCTGGGCCGGCCGGCGACGCCGATCGCCGATTTGCGCCGGCGCATGGCGGCCACCTTGCTCGAGCAGGCGGGACCAGCTCGCGGTGGGGTTTTGGCCGCTTTGGTGCTGGGCAGTGCCGTGGTGCCGGTGCCGATGGACGTGCGGGATGCCTTCCGCGCAGCGGGGCTATCCCATGCCTTGGCCGCCAGTGGCTTCCACCTCAGCGTGTTGCTTGGGGCGGTGATGCCCTTGGGCCGAAGGCTGGCTCGGCCGTTGCGCCTGGCCTTGGCGTTTGGAGCGATGGGGCTGTTTGTGCTGTTGGCGGGGCCCCAGCCTTCGGTGCTGCGGGCGGTGTTGATGGGCGCCATCGCCCTGGTGATCGTGGAGGGGGGGTGGCGAGCCAAGCCCATCGGGATCCTGGTGGCCAGCGTGGTGGCGCTGCTGCTGGTGGTTCCGGGCTGGCTGCTGGATGTGGGGTTTCAGCTCAGCGTGATGGCCACCGCTGGCTTGATGGTGTCGGCGCGGCCGTTGGAGCAGGCCATGGCCGATCGCCTGCCGGCGCTGGTGCCGGGTTGGTTTGCGGGGGCTTTGGCCGTTCCCTTGGCGGCATCGCTGTGGACCCTTCCCCTGCAGCTGCTGCATTTCGGCGTGGTGCCGAGCTACGCGGTGCCGGCCAATCTGGTGGTGACTCCCCTGCTGACCCCCATCACCCTGGGGGCCATGGCCTTGGCTTGCCTGGCGGTGCTTTTGCCGCCTGTGGTGCCCCTGGCCTGCGGCCCGGTGGCCTGGCTCTGCGGGGTGCTGCTGGCGGTGGTGCGCTGGTTTGCCGGCTTGCCGATGGCCCAATGGCAACTGGGGAAAGCCTCGCCGGGGTTGGTGCTGCTGTTTTCCCTTGCGCTGGGGGCCTTGGTGCTGCCCGGTCTTGTCCCGCGATGGCGGCGCCTGGGCCTGGCCCTACTGGCCTTGGTGATGGCCTTGCACCTCGGCTGGCTGGGCTCCGATCGCTTGTTGCTGGTGCATCAGGGGCGCCTGGATGTGCTGGTGGCGCGCCACCAGGGTCGGGGGGCCTTGGTGAGCTTGCAAGGGGATGGCTTCAGCTGTCAGGCGGCCCAGAACCTGGCCAAAGGCCTGGGGGTGCAGCGATTGGATTGGTCCCTCGTGCTCGATCCCGTGCCCCCCACCAATCCCGATTGCTGGCACCAGAACACGGCCATGCTGCTGACATCGGGGGAGGGCAGTAGGCCCTTAGAGCCGGGGGAAACCCTGGCGAGCCCTGGGCTGGCAGCAAAGGCTGTGGCGGTCGATAGCCGGGGCGTGCAGCTGCAGGTTGGCCGGGCCCATTGGTTGTTGTTGCCTGATCGCCAGGCGCTCTGGAGCTGGCGCGACCAACACGACCAATACGACCAACGCCAGGCAGGACCAGCCTGGGATGGGGTTTGGCTGGGTTTTCGGCCACGCCCCCGGGATCGCGAGTGGCTGGAGCGTGAATTGCTGCAGCGAGAGGGGGTGAAGCAGGTGTGGCTGAGTGGGGATCGGCCACTCCATTGGCCCAGGCCGTGGGCTGCCAGCGGAGCCAGTGGATCCCTGGAAGCGGGCTTGGCCTAGTCGATCCTTAAAGTGACTCAAGCCCTAGGGCCGCTCCCGCCCTGCGGCGAGCTTGGAGAGGTGGCTGAGTGGTCGAAAGCGAACGACTCGAAATCGTTTGAAGGGAAACCTTCCGTGGGTTCGAATCCCACCCTCTCCGTTTTTCAAGGGTTCTCAAAGGGTCTGGTTCGTCCAGACCCTTTGCTGTATCTGGGGTTTTGATGGGTGGGTGGTCCAGGTAAATCCGCCTGAAACCAGGCTTGTCGAAAAACTTGGTTGGGGTATTTGTTGGGGTATGCGCTCTAGGATGTTGGGGTAAGATTTGGGTGTTGGGGTATTTCTCAAATGCCTTTCACTGACAGCGATCTCAGGGCGCTGCAACCCCAGTCGAAGAAATACAGGGTTTCTGTTGGCGAGTCCCTCTTTGTCGAGGTCTACCCCAATAGCGGGCGCTATTTCGTTTGGCGTCATCGCTTCCCGCCTGGCAAGGAAGGCAAGTTGCGGGACTACCAGATCGGTCCTTACGGCAAAGGTCCTGGGCAGTGGACCCTCAAGCAGGCACGGGAGGAGCGGGCACGACTCGATG
>CANHGA010000209.1 GCA_947460085.1 Synechococcaceae cyanobacterium | reverse complement strand
TGGTCATGGTGGAAGACCTCGGCGTTGCCTCGGCCTACCAATATCACAAGTTGAGGTTGCTGCACACTTTCGTCGCCATGCGCAGCTTCCGCGATGCCCTGGTGGAGCAAGGAATCCGGGTGCGCTATTTCGAGCTGCCCAAGTCCAAGGGGATCACCTTCTTTGAAAGGCTGGGCTTGGAGCTGCGTGTTCAGCAGTCCCCAGAACTGCGGGTGGCGGAGATTGCCGATCGGGGCTTTCAACACAACCTCGAGGCATTTTGCCTGGCCTCTGGGGTGCGGCTGACGGTACTGCCATCGCCAGATTTTTTGGAAAGCGCCGCCGAAAGTCGGCGGTGGTTTGAAGGCAAGCGACGGCCCTTCATGAAGACCTTCTACGAGCGTCAGCGCAAGCGCCTGGGGCTGCTCCTGGAAGCCGATGGCAGCCCGATCGGGGGCCAGTGGAGCTTTGATGCCGACAACCGCAAGCGGCTACCGAAGGGTTACACCGAGCCTGCCCTGCCGGTGGTTCGCCCCAGCCGCCATGACGGGGTGGTACGGGAATTGGTGGGGCGCTATTTCCCTGACAATCCGGGCGAACTTGGCCCACTATTTATTCCCTACGACCACACCGGAGCCGACAACTGGCTGGCGTACTTTCTGCAGGAACGCTTTGCAGATTTTGGCCCCTATGAAGATGCCCTGAGTGGGCACTTTGACAGCCTCAACCACTCCCTGCTCTCGCCCCTGCTCAACATCGGTCTCCTCGATCCTGCTGCTGTCATTCAAGCCGCTGTCGATCATGCAACTATCGATCAGATAGCAGTCGATCAGGCAGCGGTCGATCAGCCAGCGGTCGATCGCGGCGACTCCCTCTTCCCCACCCCAAAGTCCATCCCCCTGGCATCACTGGAAGGCTTTTTACGCCAAGTGATCGGCTGGCGAGAGTTTGTGCGGGGTATTCATCTGTGCCACGGAGAACGCCAGGCCCATGCAAACTTTTGGGAGCATCACCGCGGCCTCGCCGCCTGCTGGCAAGACGGCACGACAGGCCTTCCGCCCCTTGATCAAGCCATTAAGCGGGCCAATCGCTTGGGATATAACCACCACATTGAGCGCCTGATGGTGATCAGCAACCTGATGTTGCTGTGTGAGATTCAGCCCCAGGAGGTCTACCAATGGTTTATGGAGCGCTATCTCGACTCCTACGACTGGGTGATGGGCCCCAATGTCTATGGCATGGGTCAGATGAGCGATGGCGGAATTTTCGCCACCAAGCCCTATATCTGCGGATCAAATTACATACTCAAGATGGGCGATTTTCGCCGGGGGTCCTGGTGCGAGGTCTGGGATGGGCTGTACTGGCGCTTTATCGATCGCCATCGGCCGTTCTTTCAAACCAATCCGCGGTTAGCAATGATGGTGCGCCTACTGGATCGGATGGAGGCCACCAAACGGGAGCGTCTCTTCAACAAAGCTGAACAATTCATTGCCGCAACGACGACATCACCGAGAGACAACGAGTCGGAGCTGTTCAGCAAAACCACGCAATAAAACCAATCAGCCAAATCATTCGCCAGAACAGGCTCCCCCCCCTTCAAGAAGCAGGATCCTGGCTCCTGCGGGGGCAGCCGTTACAAAAGCTGTACCATTCGGCTAGCGAAATTCGGGTCGCTTGTGCTGGTCAAAGCTGCGCTGGAGAGCATCATAAATAGTGAGACCCACTGGCAGTTCGCCCCCGAAGGATGTGCCCAGCACCCGCCGGTAAAGCTTGGTTTCCACCAACCGAATGGTGGACTCAGACAGGGGAATGTAGTTGACTTTGGCAACGAGAGAGGAGGAATTTCTAACCAGGAAGGTGGTGAAGTTACGAACATCAGGGCTTTCGCGCAAAGCCTGATCGTTAACATAGACAAACAGGACCCTGGAGAGGGGCTGATATTTCCCCTGTAACACCGACTGAACGGAGGGCTCTACGGCTTTCCCCTTTGGATTGACCACCGCCAAGGCCTTGAGCTTTCCAGCGTTGCTGCGGAACCAGCCATACCCGAGATAGCCAAGGGCCTGGGGATCCTTCGCCACGCAGTTCACCACCACATTGTCATCTTCGCTGGCGGTGTAATCCCGGCGGGAATTGTCCTCATCACCATTGATTGCCTTATTGAAGTAGTCAAAAGTACCTGAATCGCTCCCAGGGCCGCACAACTTGATCGGCCGCTTTGGCCAGGCCGGATTCACCTGGTTCCAGTTGTTGATGCGTGCCTGGGCATTGCGGTTCCAGAGCAGGGAGAGCTGCTGGGGGCTGATGGTGTTGGCCCAGCTATTTCCCCGATGAACCACCACCGAAAGCGCATCAAAGGCCAAGGGGACCTCAATAAAGCGAATCCCCTTGTCGGCACAGGCCTTCAATTCCTTGCTATTGATCGGCCTAGAGGCATTGCTGATCTCCACCCGGCCGCTGCAGAGATCCCTAAAACCCGCAGAGCTGCCCGTTTCCTTAAGGCTGACGCTGACGCCCTTACCTGCCGCGGTCTGACGAAAAGCACTGATACCGGCTTGCACGATCGGGTAAACGGTGCTGGAGCCACTGATCCGGATTGGTCGGAGAGAAGCCTGCTGCTGGGCGAGAGCGACCCCGGAGGCCACTGGGAAAACGAGGGTGGCGACTAGGGCGAGGCTAGACCTGAGGGAAGCAAGCATGCTGGCCGTATCCAATGGCACCAACTTTGAGCCAACAACGGATTTTGATGGGTTAAGAACTGGTTATTGAATCTGGCTCGCCCTGGGCGGGGCTGGCATAAACGCCATTGGATAAAGGGATTCATACTGGCGCCACAGGAGCTATTCGGAGCCTCCCTTGATGGATTCCAGCGTTCACGTCACGGCAGTGATCACCCATCGCGTCCGCCCTGGCCGCGAAACGGGCTACGAGGAGTGGCTTAAGGGAATTGCCGCAGACTCCCGCAACTTCGACGGGTACCTGGGATCCCACATCCTGCGCCCCGAACTTGGTGTGACGTCTGATTACGTGATCGTGCTCCAGTTCGACACTTGCCAGCATCTGGAGAGCTGGATGCAATCGGAGTCCCGAAAGGGCTGGATCGAACGCGTACAGCCGTTGATTCGCGAGCCAGAAGCCATCAAGACGCTCACGGGTCTGGAACCCTGGTTCCAGTTACCAAGCCAACCCACCCACTCTCCTCCAAAGCGCTACAAGCAGGCCACCCTGGTTTGGATTGGTGTTGCTAGCACTTTCCTGGTGGTCAGCCCCCTTGTGGCCGTTCTGCTCGCCTCCTGGCCCGGGATTGTCGCCATATTGGTCAAATTGACGATCATGGTGGGGCTGCTCACCTATGTGGTGATGCCCTTCCTGACGCGTCGCTTCCAGGGTTGGTTGGTCAGAGGATGAGCTGGAAACAAAGGAGGTGGCCCCTGTTGGCTGGCGCTGCAGCAGCAGTGATCGCGTTAAGCGCCTATCAAGCGACACCTCAAGCGTCTCGTTGCCCTGGGATCGGCACCGTTGCCGCAATTGTTGTGGGGATGCTCGTTGCCACAACGATGCTTCACACCCTGGTGACATCACTGCAGGTCGATTGGAATCACTCAGGGCGACTCAGCGCCTGGTGCTCAACCCATCGGGGCCGCCACCTCTTGGTCATAGCGCTCGGAGC
>CANHGA010000208.1 GCA_947460085.1 Synechococcaceae cyanobacterium | reverse complement strand
TGGACTCGGCCCTACACCATGGCGGTTCGGCCGAGCAAATCGCTGACCGTACCCACCTTGACCAAATCCGTTGAACCACTCACCCCGGGGAGGGTGCCAGCGGTCAGCACCACGAGGTCGCTGTCGGTGAGTAATCCCTGCTCCTGGGCCTGGCCCAACGCCAGGGCAAAGGTTTGGCTGGGGGTCTCCTGCTCAGACACCAACAGGGGATTGACACCCCAAACCATCTGGAGCCTGCGGGCCACGTTGATGTCGCTGGTGATGGCCAAGATCGGAGTGCTGGGCCGGAATTTGCTCACGCTGCGGGCCGTGCTGCCACTTTTGGTGAGGGGCAAGATGGCCGCCGCGTTGAGTTGGCGGCCGATGCTGCTCACCGCCTGACAAATGGCATTGGAGATATTGGAGGCCATATGGCTGTCGAGCACCCGTTGGGGGTAATCCCGTTCGATTCGCTTGGCGATGGTGGCCATCGTGGCCACCGCTTCGATCGGGAAGTCGCCCACGGCGCTTTCGTTGGACAGCATCACCGCATCGGTGCCATCGAGGATGGCGTTGGCTACATCGCTGACCTCGGCCCGGGTAGGCCTGGGACAGGACACCATCGAGTCGAGCATTTGGGTGGCCGTGATCACCGGAATCCCCAGGCTGTTGGCCTTGCGGATCAGCTCCTTCTGCAGCAGGGGCACTTCCTCTGCGGGCATTTCCACGCCCAGGTCACCGCGGGCAACCATGACCCCGTCACAAAGGGGCAGGATGTCATCGATTTGATCGATGGCTTCAAACTTTTCGATCTTCGCCACCACAGGGGTTTGGTGGCCATGGCTGCGGATCAGTTCCCGGATTTCGAGCATGTCCGAGGGGTTGCGCACGAAGCTCAAGGCCACCCAGTCGACCCCCTGCTGCAAGCCAAAGGCCAGGTCAACGCGATCCTTGTCCGTCAAGGCCCGAATCGAGAGCTGCACGTCGGGGAAGTTGACGCCCTTGTTGTTGGAAAGCACCCCCCCAACCGTCACCTTGCAAAAGAGGGTTTGTTGGCCCTGGTCGACGCGTTCGACCACCATTTCCACGCGGCCGTCGTCGAGAAGAATCCGGCTGCCGGCGGTCACTTCATCGGCCAACTTGCCGTAGGTCACCGTGGCGATCGTGTGATCACAGGCCACATCCCGCGACGTGAGGATGAACGGGTCGCCCTTGGCCAGGGTGATGGGGCCACCGACAAAGCGGCCCAGGCGGATTTTGGGACCTTGGAGATCCTGAAGGATGCCCACGTGAATGCCAAGTTCTTCAGCAACCTGGCGAATGGTGGTGATCCGGGCGGCGTGCTCGCTGTGATCGCCGTGGGAAAAATTGAGACGGAATGTGGTCGCGCCAGCCGCAATCAACTCCCGGAGCCGTTCCGGTGATTCGGTGGCGGGCCCAATCGTGGCCACGATCTTGGTGCGACGCATGAGATCGGGCTGGGGCATCCGGATGCCATCGGCAAACCGGAAACTACCATCCGGGCTCATTCGGCTGGGCCAAACGATGGATTTCCAGGCATACCAGCTTCAATCACGGGCAACGGCCCGTTACCCAAATGCCGGAACCAACCCGATTTACCCCACCTTGGGGTTGTGCGGCGAGTCGGGCGAAGTAGCCGACAAGGTCAAAAAGGTGATCCGCGATCAGGGGGGAGAGTTCTCCGCCGAGGTGGTTGAGGGCCTCAAGCTCGAGCTGGGCGACGTTCTCTGGTACGTCTCCCAACTGGCCAGCGAGCTGGGCTTGGATCTCGATCACGTTGCCCAAGCCAACCTGGACAAGCTGGCCAGTCGCGCCGCCCGTAACGTGCTTTCAGGAAGCGGCGATCTGCGTTGACCAGGTTTTTCGCCAAGGGTTCTGGATACGTCAGTGGAGCCTGGATGGCACGCCTGGCCGGACTTGTTTTGGCTGGGGTGCTGCTGGTTGGTTTGCCCCAAACCGCCTGGGCAACCGATCTGATTGTTCGGGAGGTCGTGCTCGAACCCTGCCCCCCAGAGGACGTGGGCGCCCAGCCGGAATTACGCCGTCCCACCGGGGCCAGTTGCTACGCCCTGCGGGGCGTGGTGACCAACCCCAGCCGCAAGGCCGTCGTGGACACCGATGTATTTGCCCTGATCGTGGATTCCAGCGGCGAACCGGTGCTCCAGAACCGCACCAGGGTGGGATCGATTGGCGACGTGCCGCCCGGAGAATCGGATTTCGCCCTGCGCCTTGCGGTGCCTGCAGGAACCCCTGGCCCGATCAGCTTTCGAAACGTCAAGGCTAGGGGCTTTAAGGCCCCCGTTCGAACGAGGGCCGGTGAAGACGATGAGTTGCTCCCCCTTGAACAGGCCCTGACGGGGTCCTAGGCCGCCCTCAGAGACTGCCAGCCATCAGGCTCATGCTGGCGCTGCCCAGGAGCTGTTGGGAGAGGTTGAGGGCCAGGAAGGCCAGGATGGCGGAGAGATCCAGGCCCCCCAGGGGCGGGATCAGGCCCCGAAAGGCGTTGAGATAGGGGTCCGTGATCGAACTCAGGGTGGCCAGGAGGGGGTTGCCCCAGTCCAGGTTCGGGAACCAACTCAGTAGGACCCGCACCAGCAGGATCAGCGAATAAATCTCGAGGGTGCGGCTCAGCACACTCAGAAGCAGGGCAACAACTTCCATGGCCGTGGGCAGGGGATAGGCGATTCCGGTGGTCAGACTCTATGCAGCCCGGTCCCAGTCATCCGAGCTTGGTTGGGATTGGTCGGGATCGGTTCCAGGGGCCGTTGCCGCCGGGGGCGACTTGCGCAGGGGCTGGATTTCGTCAGTCTTGATGGCAAAGGTGCGATGGAACTTCTCGCTCAAGGTGATCCAAAAGGAGCGGCCTTCGCTTTGTCGTTTTCGTTCAATGAAGTTTTGGGCAATCAATTCCTTGATGTGGTCATAGGCACCGGAACCCCGCAGCTCCACCAGATCGGATTGCAGGATCCGCTTCTTCAAAGCAATGGTGGCCAGGGTGCGCAGGGCAGCGGTGGAGAGGTCAACCGGTAGGAGGTTTTGGACCAAATCCCCCAAGCCATCGCGCAGCTGGAGGCTGTAGCGCTGGCCCTCCTGGCGCACTTCAAGGGCAGTATCGCGGTGGGCGTAATCGGCCATCAAAGTGATGAGGGCGATCTCGGCCTGCTCGCGGCTGATGGCCGCAATCTCGGCCAGTTCCCTGAGGGTGAGGGGGCGGCCTTTCAGGTAGAGAATCGCTTCCATGCGAGCTGGTAGCGACAGGCCAGCAATCGCATCAGAAGCCGCCGTTTCCCGAGGTTTCTCGGCTTCGGGCTTAAGGGTGTTGCCTCTGTCGATATTGGGGATTTCGCTAGGGATTTCGCTGGGGGTGTCTATGGGGATGTCGATGCTCACTGGCCCATCCCCCCCCTGATCATCGAACCGTACCCCAATTGAAGCGGCGAAGGCCTAGTAGATCGGGCCCAGAAAGATTTGGTAGACGGGGTTTTGGCTCTCATCCACCCAGTCGTAGCTCAAACCCTTGAGGAAATCGAGCCAGGCGGTTCGTTCCCCAGACGGCACCTGCACCCCCACCACGATCCGGCCCACATCGGAACCATGGTTTCGGTAGTGGAAGATGCTGATATTCCAGTTGGGATGGAGGCTGGTCACGAAGGTCAT
>CANHGA010000207.1 GCA_947460085.1 Synechococcaceae cyanobacterium | reverse complement strand
TGCTGGAAGAGGAAGCCCGCCTATTCCTCGAATGGTGGGATGGCCTCGAAGCGGTTCCTGTGGTCAATCGGTTGCGCCGTCAGCTGGAAGACATCCGAGAACAGGAACTCCAAAAGGCCCTGAGTCGGATGGGACCTGACCTCTCCAGTCGGGAGCTCAAGGTGGTGGAGGCCCTCAGCAAGGGCATCATCAACAAGATCCTGCACACCCCCATGACGAACCTGCGGGCCCCCCAGCCCCGCCAGCAACGGCATACGGCCATGCGCGTGGTTGAGCAGCTGTTTGAACTCCGGGACGACACCGCTGACACCTAATCCCCCACCGGGACTGGGGCCCGAACGCAGGTTCGCAACAGTTCATACCGCCGGTGCTGAAAACACTCGCTTTAGGGCCAGGTTCTCCACTACGGTCGGGCCATTCAACGGATGGGGCCTAGGCACATGAAGCGAGTCCTGGCAATCATTCTTGGTGGCGGTGCTGGTACCAGGTTGTATCCCCTCACCAAGATGCGGGCCAAGCCGGCCGTCCCCCTGGCCGGGAAATATCGCCTCATCGACATTCCCATCAGCAACTGCATCAACTCAGAGATCAACAAGATCTATGTGTTGACCCAGTTCAACAGTGCGTCGCTCAACCGTCACCTGACGATGACCTACAACCTCTCGGCCGGCTTTGGTCAGGGGTTTGTGGAGGTGCTGGCGGCCCAGCAAACCCCCGATAGCCCGAGCTGGTTTGAGGGCACTGCAGATGCGGTGCGCAAATACCAGTGGCTGTTCCAAGAGTGGGGCGTGGACCACTACCTGATCCTCTCCGGCGACCAGCTGTATCGGATGGATTACAGCAAGTTCGTCCAACATCACATTGACACTGGCGCCCATCTCACCGTCGGCGCGTTACCAGTAGACCAGGCCCAGGCCGAGGGCTTTGGTTTGATGCGCACGGGGAGTGGCGGCCGCATCGCCGAATTCCGCGAGAAGCCAAAGGGGGAGGCCCTCGATGCCATGCGGGTCGACACCCAAAGCCTAGGTTTGTCTGCCGAGGAGGCAGCCAAGCGCCCCTTCCTGGCTTCCATGGGCATTTATGTTTTCAGCCGGGAAACCCTGTTTGATCTTTTGATCAAGCATCCCACCGCCACCGATTTTGGCAAGGAGATCATTCCCGAGTCCCTGGCCAGGGGAGATCGGCTCCAGAGTTTCCTGTTCGATGACTACTGGGAGGACATCGGCACCATCGGCGCTTTCTATGAAGCGAACCTGGCCTTAACGGCCCAACCCAATCCTGCGTTCTCGTTTTACGACGAGAAGTTCCCGATCTACACCAGGCCCCGTTACCTGCCCCCCAGCAAATTGCAGGACGCCCAGGTGACCGAATCGATTATCGGCGAAGGCTCCTTGCTCAAGGCCTGCAGCATTCACCACTGTGTGCTGGGAGTTAGAAGCCGCGTTGAAGATGAGGTTGTGCTCCAGGACACCCTGGTCATGGGTTCCGATTTCTTTGAATCGTCCGAGGAGCGCGCTGTTCTACGGGAACGGGGTGGCATTCCCCTGGGGGTAGGCAAGGGGACCACGGTGAAGCGGGCGATACTCGACAAAAACGTGCGGATCGGCAGCAACGTCACGATCATCAACAAGGATCGCCTTGAAGAGGCCGATCGACCTGAGCTCAATTTCTATATCCGCAACGGGATTGTGGTGATTGTCAAGAATGGGACCATCGCCGATGGCACTGTCATCTAGGCCCTGGTTTACTCCCTAAAACCAGGAATTGCTCACACGACTGTGGCCATCCGGTGACTCTTTTCCCATCGGGGGCCCAGCGTTGCCACACTGAAGGAACAGACAACAACCGTTCCCGATGGGCAAGGCGCATTTCGGCCTAATTGGTTTAGGCGTGATGGGCGAGAACCTCGTCCTCAATGCCGAGCGCAATGGTTTTTCCAGTGCCGTTTACAACCGCACCTTTGCGAAAACGCAGGAGTTCTTGGTTGGCCTGGGTGCGGGTAAACAGATTGTGGGAGCGGAAACCCTTCAGGAGTTCGTGGGTCTTCTTGAGCGCCCGCGCCGCATTTTGATGATGGTGAAGGCCGGTCAACCGGTCGATGACACCATTGCAGCGATCTCCCCATTCCTGGAGGAGGGAGACCTGCTCATTGATGGCGGCAATTCCCTCTACACCGACACCGAGCGCCGGGTTGCCGAGCTTGAACGGCAAAGTTTTGGCTACATCGGCATGGGCGTCTCCGGGGGGGCCAAGGGTGCCCTGGAGGGGCCGAGCATGATGCCTGGTGGCACCAAGGCCGCCTACGACGCGATCGAGCCGTTGGTTCAGAAGATGGCGGCCCAGGTCGATGACGGTCCCTGTGTCACCTACATCGGTCCCGGCGGGGCCGGCCATTTCGTCAAGACCGTCCACAACGGCATTGAATACGGGATTGAGCAGATCCTTGCCGAGGCCTATGACCTGATGAAGCGGGTTGGTGGCCTGGGTGGTGACCAGATGGCTGATGTTTTGGGCCAATGGAACCAAACCGAAGAGCTGGCCTCCTTCTTGGTGGAGATCACCGAGATCTGCCTGCGTACCAAAGACCCCGCCGATGGCTCTGACCTGGTTGAGCACATCGTCGATGCGGCTGGGCAAAAGGGCACCGGCCTCTGGACCGTGGTCAGCGCCTTGGAAATGGGGGTCCCCGTGCCCACCATTTATGCAGCCCTGAATGCCCGGGTGTTGAGTTCCCTGCGCCCGGAACGGCTAGCGGCAGAAGCCGTGCTTCCTGCCCCCGCCCCCCATGGGTTTGATCTCGGCAGCGTTGAGTCCGGGATGGAGCCGCTGCGGGATGCCTGCATCGCTGCCTGCATCGTGAGCTATGGCCAAGGCATGGCCCTGCTTCAGGAGGCATCCAAGCTGCACGACTACAACCTCAACTTCTCGGCCATTGGCCAAATCTGGAAAGGGGGCTGCATCATTCGCGCCCGTCTGCTGCAACGCATCCAAGATGCCTACAGCGCCAATCCCAACCTTGCCAACCTGATGGTTGATCCTTGGTTCGCTGACCAAATCAACCGCAGGCTTCCCGGCCTCCGCCAGGTGGTGGCAGGGGCAGCGCTCGCTGGCATCCCGGTTCCCTGCCTGTCCAGCACCCTCGACTACATCGATAGCTATCGCACGGGCCGCCTACCCCAAAACCTTGTGCAAGCCATGCGGGACTGCTTCGGCTCCCACACCTACGAGCGCACCGATCAAGCGGGTGCCTTCCACACCGAATGGCTCTGATGGCCACCTACAACCTTGAGATCAGCAGCGATAGCGCCCAACTAGCCCGTCGCTGTGCGGAACAAATCGCGATCTGGATCAAGCTCGCCCTTGACCAACGGGACCGGGCCCAGATTGCCCTCTCCGGTGGGGGCACCCCAGCCGGTGCTTACCGCACCTTGAATGGCCAGCACCTGCCCTGGAACCGGGTGGATGTGCTGCTCGGCGATGAACGCTGGGTTGCGCCAACCGATCCCGCCAGCAATGCCCGCATGCTCGGCGAAACCCTTCTGGCGGCCGGGGGCCCAGGCGCCCAGGCCTGTTTCCACCCCGTGCCCACCCAGCTCCAGAGCCCTGAGCTTTCGATGCAGGCCTACGAACAGACCGTTCGGCAGCTGTGCCCGGGGGAGCCGCCGGTG
>CANHGA010000206.1 GCA_947460085.1 Synechococcaceae cyanobacterium | reverse complement strand
TTCGCGACCGTAGATCAACAACTGTGGGAGGCCACGGATTAGGACAACACCCGCCAAAAAAACAAACGGTCCCCAGGGATTGACCACGACTGATGCCAGATCAATACGTGACCCAGCCACCACGAAAAAGAGCGGGATAAAAAGACCATAGGCCGAAGCTTCAAGCTGCTTTAGCACCCCTGAAGTCTCCGGGCTGTCGATAAAGCGCCGCATCACCAATCCCGCCAATAGCGTTCCCATCAAGACGGCAACACCCAATTTCACCGAGAGTGCAATCAGCCCCACGATCAACAGGTAGAGCAACTGCAGAGGCAAAGCCGAGGCAGACCCAACCACGGAAACCAGCCAGGGCCAAACTGACGCTTCACGCATTCGGCCAGGAGACACCGCGAGCAGCCAGGCCACCAAACAGACCAGAACCACACTCAACAGTGCCGAAACAGGCTTGGCAGAGCCCAGGAGCAGCGCAACTGCCAACACCGGGCCAAGCTGCCCCCAGGTCCCTGCACTCAGTAGCAAGCGCCCGAAGCGGGAATCCCATTCGCCTGACTCCCGCAGCATCAAAAGCAGGGTTGACAGCGCAGTCGAACTCAGCGCCACCACCACAGCGACTGGACGGACTCCGTCGCCGAGGGGGAAGGTGGAGACCACGAGGATGCCTGCGGCCAAGGTGGCGAGCCACCCAAAGGCCCCAAGGCGGCCTGGGGCCCCACCAACAGTGGTCTGATCAATGTTCAGCCCAATCAGGGTAAAGATCAAACCCAGTCCAATCTTGGCGAATAGATCAATGGCCGGATCTGGCTGCAGCCAGCCCAGGCCAGACGGGCCCACACCAATACCACCGAGCATCAAGATGGCCACCGTTGGGAGTCGCCCCTTGAACGGTCGTGCCAAAAAAGGAGCACCGGCCACTAAGGCAACGATCACCAACAGGCCCTGCAGACCTGCAGTCACAACAATCCCGCGCAGTCACTCAAAACCTAGCCAAGCCCCCCAAACCCCATGAACCGTTGGCTGAAGGGGTTGGGGTGAATGGCAAACCTTGGTGTCGCTCATCCACCAAGCGGCCATTCCGTCGCCAGAGTGACGACAAACAGCCCCAACCCCCTAGCGCCATGGAATCCTCCGGGCTCACCCTTGCCACCGTGCTGGTGGCCACCAGTGGTCTGTTCGTGCTGGCCACCCTGTTCTTCGGAACCAAAGGCGGCTACTACGACACCGACGACTACGACGGCAACGGCACGGCCCACTAGGGATCCCATGTGGGGGTCTCTTCTGGGGATCCCTTCTAGGGATTGCTGAGCCGTTCCGCCTCGGGGCAATCCTCCGAGGTGATTACATCATCGGGGTCACCACTGCGGCAGACATAGGCCAGCCGGGTGCTCACAGCCCCAATTGATTCGAGCCGCACGCTCTCTTCCCAGGTGTGGGTTTCGTCGTCGTCTTCGGCGTCGTAGCGGAGGGTGACCATGTCACCTTCGATGGCCACCACCAAGGCCTCCTCCACCCAGCGCTGTTGATCGCGCAAAAACACCCACACCGGGCGCTTCTCGCTGCAAAACTGGTCAAGCTTTCGATGCAGCATGGGCCCCACCGGAGCTGCTGGCCTTCCAATCCTAGGCAAGCCCACCTGGGTTCAAGCTGTTCACCATGACCTTTTCAGCCCCAAGCTCCCCTCCCGGGGCCCCAGCCCCGTCGGCAGAAGCGATCCGCCTGCAACTGCGCAGCTGGCCTGAGGTGGAGGCCTACCTCCAAACCTGCAAGGGGGTGATTGTGCCCTTGGGTTCCACCGAACAGCACGGACCCACCGGCGCCATTGGCACCGATGCCCTCACCGCTGAAGCCGTGGCCCTGGAGGTGGGTCGCCGCAGCGGTGTGCTGGTGACGCCAACCCAGGCTTTTGGCATGGCCGAGCATCACCTGGGCTTTGCCGGCACCGTGAGCCTGCAGCCCTCCACCCTGCTAGCCGTGCTCCATGACGTGGTGCTCTCCCTAGCCGGCCACGGCTTTGAGCGGATCTTCGTGATCAATGGCCACGGCGGCAACATCGCCACCGCCAAGGCGGCCTTTGCCCAGGCCTATGCCACCGCCTCCGCCCGGGGCCTGCCCCATGCCGATCGGCTGCGCTGCAAATTGGCCAACTGGTTCATGGCCGCACCGGTGATGCGCGAAGCCCGCAGCCTCTATGGAGATCGCGAGGGGCACCACGCCACCCCCAGCGAAATTGCCCTCACCCTGCACCTGGAACCCAGCCTGCAGGCCAAGCAGCGCCCCCTGCCAGAAGCCGCCCCCGCCGGCCCCATCCACGGCCCAGACGACTTCCGCCGCCGCCATCCCGACGGCCGCATGGGCTCCGACCCCTACCTGGCCCAGGCCGACCACGGCGCCCATTTTCTCGATCTGGCCGCCACTGCCCTTAGCAGTGATCTGGAAGCCTTCCTGGCCGAGGCGCCCTAACCGCTAGCGTCTCACCCAGGACAAGGGCCCATTCAGCGCCATGAGCAAGATCTCCGCCGACGACGTCCGCAAGGTGGCAGGCCTGGCCCGCCTCGACCTTCCGGAAGACAAGATCGCCACCTACACCGGCCAGCTGGAGCGCATTCTCGAGTACGTGGCCCATCTCGAGCAGGTAGACACCGAGGGCGTGCCCCCCACCACCCGGGCCGTGGAAGTGGTGAATGTCACCAGGGAAGACGCCGTTGATCCCACCCCGGTGCGCGAAGAGCTGCTCAACCTCTCGCCCCAGCGGGAAGGTGACTTTTTCCGGGTGCCAAAAATCCTGGCTGATTGACTAAACAAAAACGGCCTATCGCACGGGTGAAATGGCGGTGCGGTGAAGCACCTCAAGCACGCGGCGACGGGCGTGGCGCGTGGGCATCAAGGCGGCGATGGGACGCAACCTGCTGCGGCGCTTGCTGTGGCTGCGCACGCCAAGAAAAATGTCGTAGAGAAAGTTAAAACCATCACTGCGGGTTTCAAATAATCCCAACCGCTGGGGCGAACCCTTGGCATCCAAAATGTGCTGGGTAGCGTGATAGGCCGGCCGGTATTCAAACCAGGGAATGGAGGGCCAAAGATGGTGGATCAGGTGATAATTCTGGCCCATGATCAGCCAATTCAAAGCTCGGCTGGGATAGACCCGGGCGTTGTGCCAGCGATTGCGGGATTGGAAGGGCCGGTGGGGCAAATAATCAAAAAACAAGCCCAAGGTCACACCCACAAGCAAGGCCGGGGCAAACCAACAATTGAAAATGAAGTCGAGAAAGCCAAACTTCAAAGCAGCAATCACGATGCTGGCAAAAACGGCGCGGGCAATTCCCCACTCCAGCAATTCATTGTGGCGCCACAAACGCCTTTGAAAGAAGAAAAACTCGTGATAGAAAAACCGCGGCGCAATCAGCCACAAGGGGCCAAAGGTGCTCACGATGTGGTCGGGATCGTTCTTGGGGTCATTCACATGGGCGTGGTGCTGCAAATGCACCCGCGTGAACACGGGGAAGCTGAAACCCAGCAGCAGGGCCGCGCCATGGCCCATCAACCCATTCCAGAAGCGGTTGGGATGGGCAGCGTTATGGCATGCATCGTGAATCACGGTGCCCTCGAGGTGGAGCGCCAAAAAGCCCGTGGCCAGGAGCACACCTAAGGGCCACTGGCCCACAAACCAGCCCCAGATGGTCAGGGCGGCCAAGGCATAGCCCCCCAAAAAC
>CANHGA010000205.1 GCA_947460085.1 Synechococcaceae cyanobacterium | reverse complement strand
TGGCTAGAAGCAACAGGGGCGGGATCGTCAAGCGCTCTGCCAAACGCACCAGGCTTTTGCGTTTGACCAGGGCAGGCACAAGCCGCTGACCATTGGCCACCAGCATGTCGGGCAAGCCTTCGAGCCAGGGGGTGCTGGCTCCAGCGAGGGATCCTTGCGGCAACTGCAGACCCAGGCGCTGAAGCTGAAGACTGTGATGGTTAACCCGATCCCAGAGCACACCGCGCTGGCGCCAATGCTGGCGGTGGCAAAGGCCCCTGGGGGAACTGCGCAATTCATCGCCCACCAGCCGCCGCAGGCTCTCCACCAACCGGGCGCCCACAATCGGCTGGGGAGCTTCAACACAAGAGGGCTCTGCATCTTTCAGCCATTGGCGAATGGCGATCAGGCGCCCAGCCAGGGTGGCTCGCAATTGGGAGTCAAGGCTGCGAATCTCGGCCATGCGATTGACAGGCCAAAGCAGAAAACTAACCACCAAGGTTGCAACAACCCCCACCAAGGTATCCAGGGTTCGATTGAAAACATAGACCCAATCGAGGGCTGAATAACCCGCCACCAAAAACAACATCGAACACACCAAAACTGCAATCGCAAAGCTGGATTGCCAACCCAAGAGCCGCAGCAGGGGAACGACGATCAACAAAGCAACCGTGAGACCGATCCAGCCGGACAGCATGGTATGGACCAAAAAACTCACAACTCCGGCCGTAATCGTGCCAAGCAAACGGGCACGGGAAGCAGCCATGACACGGGTATCCGTCTCATCCATGCACATCACAACTGCAAGGATGGGATACCAAATGAACAAAATATCGCCCCGACTGACCGCATAGGCTCCGGCCAAGGCAGCTGCAAGCCCATACTTCAAAGCCGCCCGTAGACGATGGATCTCAAGCATGGTTAATGCACCAATGCATCAACTCATTCAGACGGGGCAGAGGAAAACCAACGCTCAATGCGATAGGCCAAGATCACAACCAACACCACGAGCCAGAACCAGAGTTCTGGCGCATTGGCGTTGAATAGAATCAACATCAGCACAACCTCGCTGACAATCCAAGGCAGCTCCTGGCGCAGCAAGGTGTTGCGGATGAAGGGGAGCTTCAATTTGGAGAGCAAAGAAGCCATGGGTGTGATGGGAAAGCAATTAGGGCAGGGCGTCGGGTTGGCGCAGGAACGGGCGGTTCCACAGGCTGTCAATGCGGATGCTGCGATAGCCACCCGTGAGGGAACGCAGGCCAGGAATCACATAACTCAACGGACTGCGCCATTCCACATAGGCATGGCTTGTCACCGTGAGGCCATCCCGCACGGGGAAGACCCCACTGCCACCGGAGATGGTCCAGCGGTAGCCATCGTTGCTGCCCTTATCCCGCCCCAGTTCAATTTCCGCTCGCATCACCGGACCATCCTTGGTGAGCTCCTTGGCGAGCTGGGGATTGCCCACGGTGGTGGAGACGTCATCTTCGGTGGCAGGCAAGGTCAGCACTTGCTTGACCTTGCCGACAATCCCGCCAAAGCGGCCCCGCTGATTCCACATCGGCACCACTTCCACCGGGAGTCCAAGAGGTAGGCGCCTGGCATCGGCGGGCGCGAAGTAGGCCACGGCCTTGAGCGGCTGGTCGGTGGCCAAGGGCCGATCAGTCCGGCCAATCGTGCCCAACCGCTGGCCCATGGCCACGGTTTGACCGGGGATCACCTGGAGATCAAGCACCGCGCCATCCCGATCGGCAATCACATTGCCGTCGTAGGCGAGCTTGGCTTCCGTGACCTTGATCTGACGCTTCAGGTCATCGATCTGATACCGGCGTTGCAGGGCCTGGGTTTCGATCTGGAGTTTCACCTGCTCATAGCTGGTGATCACCTTCTTCTCGTTGATCTTGACGTCATCGAGGTTGACGCTGGTGTTGGTCAGGCCCTGCTCGGCCGACACCACCTCACTCGACAAGGGCGCCACGACGTCGCGCCTGCTGAGCCATTCGAGATTCTTGAGCTTGCTGGCGTAGGTCGCCTGCAGGCCCTGGTAACGCTGACGGTCGTCGCGCAACTTGGCCAACGATGTGTCAACACTGGCCTTCTCGGTCATCAGCCGCAGGACGTCCCGGAGATCCAACTCACGGTTGTGACGTTGCAATTGGGCCAGGTTGCCCTTCTGCTGCTGCAGTTCACGGTTGAGAACAGGCAGGTAAAGGCGCAACATCACCTGGCCCTTCTGCACCCGGTCTCCCACTTTCACCGACACATCTTGAACCTGGCCGGCGGCCCGGGCATTGAGGAGGCCCGCGTTGTCGGGATAGATCAGCACGCCCGTACCCACAACTTCCGTGGGCACGGGCCAAAACAGGGCCCAAAGCACGAGCACGCCCCCCACGCCAGCCAGGCACACGCCCACCTGATCATGGTCACTGAAGCCTTGCCACCGCTGCGACCAGGCCTGGGCCCGGCGCCGATACCAAGGGGTTGGCTGGGGGTGGGGAGAGGGCGCCATGGGGGCCAGCATGCAGGATCTCCGGCCTTCTGTCAGCCCACGGAAGGGCCCGATGGCTCCCAGCCCGGACCAAGGCTGGCCGCGATCTGATCCGCCAAGGATTGGGAGGCCCTAGGCACCTCCCCAAAAGCCCCCCGAAAACCAGCCAAGGCCCACAGGCCCGGCGCCCCAGCCACGGGCCCCGCCAGAGCCTTGCCATCCACGCAAAAACTGACTGGAACCTGGCGGTAGCGGGCTGGCAACTCCGCCAGCACCGGATCGAAATGGCCCAACGCTTGGCGCAGGCGGCTTTCCATCAGGACCGGATCAGGGGGATTCCCTAGCTCAAGACCAGGCCGCACCAGGCTGATCTGTCCCACCAACAGACCGTCTCCCAAACAAGCCAGGCCTGGATCCACCACCCACTCCTCCTGGACCAAGGCCCCGGCCCGCTGCTCCAGGGAAGGGCGCACCATGGCCAGGGGCAACACCGCCCCGCCCCTGGCCCGCCGCAACCAGCGACTGGGATAGCGCTTGGGATCGGGCCAAGCCTCCAGGTGCAGGATCCCCGCCCAACTGCTACGCAGGCCTTCGCCCAGGCAGGGCCACAGGGCGCGACAACCCGCCCCAGCGGCAAGCACCACCTGGCCAACCTGCACCGAAGACGGCCCAGCAGCTTGGCCCTGGAGCTCCAGTTGCCAAAGCCCGCCCAGGCGCCGCGGGGGCTGGGCCACCTGGGCTTGGAGCTGGCGCACCCCCAAGCGATCCAAAGCCAGGGGCAAGGCTTGGCAGAAGCGAATCAAATCCAGCTGGCCAAAGGCCTGGCGCGCCCCTGGCATCAGCCGGGAAGGATCCAGCCAGGAAAGCCCCAGCCGGGCCTGACCATGGCGGTGCAAGCGCCGGCGGCGCAGGCCGAGATCGCCATGGCGCTCCTGGAGTTGCCCCCAGGCATCCAGATCGGGCCCCAAAACCCCCGCATAGCTCCAGGAGGTGGCGGGGGCCAGGGGAGTAGCCGGGCCCAGGGCAGTAGGGAGCCCTAGCGATGCGGCGCTGACCAGAACCACCGCCAGGCCCCGCTCGGCAAGTGCCAGGGCCGCAAGCCCCCCGGCCAGCCCCCCCCCAATGACGGCGACGTCACCGGGGCGGTCTCGATGCATCACCTCAAACCAGCAGGGTGAAGGAGGACACCACCTGGTGGAACAGACCTTTCACCTTGTTCCAGCGAATTTCATTGGTGCTGGCCGCAAAGGTGTAAAGCCGACCCCGGTCGACCACCACGGTGGCCAATTCATGCCGGTCCCGGTC
>CANHGA010000204.1 GCA_947460085.1 Synechococcaceae cyanobacterium | reverse complement strand
TTGAGGAATTTGCCCACACCGTGGTTGCGGTGCACCACGAAATCCCCGGGCTGCATTTTGTTGGGATCCACCGTGCGGCTGGCGGCCTTGCGGCGGCGGCGCACGTAGCCCGTCGCGGCCAGGGAGTGTTGGCCGAAAAATTCCCGATCCGTAATCAACACCAACTTCCAGGCTGGTAGCTGCAGCCCTTCCAGCTCGGCAGTCCCCCTGGTCTTGAGGGCCACGGGGGTGTGCTGTTCGATCAGTCGCTCAATGGCTGGGGTATCGGCCGGGTTGGGCACAAACCGGGTGATGCAGTCGTGCTCTTCCAGCAGGGCCACGGCCCGGCTCGGCTGGGCTGAGAGCAGCCAAACCCTGGCTTTCTCAGCGGTAAAGCCCTTCACCAGACCGGCCAGCTTGCCGAAGGCATTGGGGTAGGCCGGCACGGAGCGGCTGGCCAGATCAAAGCTGTTCGGATGGTTGTCTGTTTCAAACAGCTCGGCCAGGTCAAAACCGCCAAAGGCCCCGAGCTGATCGAAGGCTGTTTGGGGATCCCGGTGCAGGGTGATGGGCAGCTGGGGGTGCTCGCTGGCCAAATCGGCGCCGTGGTCTTGGGCATGGTCGAACCACTGCTGGCCATGGGCGAGGCAATGGCGCCGTTCATCCACCGCAATCAGGGTGTGGGCGGGGAGGTAGTCAAGTAGGGAAGCGGGCTGGTCCCAGGCGAGCCCCATCAGGCGACGCATCCCCTCCGGGGTACCGCCTTCAAGCAGCTCGTCGGTCGCTTTGGGCCCCAGTAGGTCGTCCAGCCCATCGGGCATGGTGTCCCGGAGGACATCGGCGATCAGAGGCGCGTAGCCGGTGGGGGTGAGGCGCATCACCTCAATGGCGTCGAGGGAGCGCTGGCTGGCGGGATCGAATTCCCGCAGTTTCTCCAGTTCGTCGCCGAACAGCTCAAGCCGCACCGGCAGCTCTGCGCTCACGGGAAAGACATCGACGATGTCGCCACGTCGGCTCCAGCTGCCCTCCTGCTCAATCGTTGAGACCCGCTCGTAGCCCAGGCGGGTGAGGGTGGCTGCCAGTTGCTCGAGATCGAGCACATCCCCCTTGCGCAGGCTGAAGCACTGGGCCGCCAGGGCCGCAGGTGGAGGCAGGTGGGGTTGGAGGGCCCGTTCGGTGGCGACCACCGCCAAACCTTTGGAGGCCTCTGCGGCATCCCCCTTGCCTGGGCCATCCATCCATTCGCTGAGCACCTGCAGCTGACCCCAGGTGATCTCACTGGTGGGATCAAGCGGTTCGTAGGGCGAACCTTCGCTGGTGGGATACAGCTGGCAGCTGCTCCACCCCATCAATTCCAGCAGGGATGCCCAGCGGCCCGCCTCTTCGAGGGTGGGAACGATCACCAGGAGGGGAGCCCCCGCCGATCGGGCTAGGGCACTGCTGATCAACGCCCGGGCACCCCGACCAGCTCCGCTGAGCCGCAGACGATCAGGCCGAAGGCTGCGTTCCAGCACCTCCCCCGTGAGGGGCACCTGCTGCAGCTGGCGCACCAGCGGGGAGAGGGGCATTACGACGGTTGCTTCGGAACAGGCATCGATCTTCGCAACTGCCCAGAATGCAGCGTATTCGGGGCGATGAAGGAATGTTTCTGATCCACAGCACGGCCGAGCAAGCACCCCTGCACGCGGCTGCCCTGGTGGGTGCCTGCCGCGGCGATGGATGGCAGACCCCCCTGCAGTCGCGGCTCCTGCGCGTGCTGTTCCACCAACTGCTTGGCTACGAGGCCGATTTCGATCACATACCTGGTCTTAGCCCAGAAGCTGTGGCCGAAGGCCTGAGTACTCCGGAGCAACGGCTGGAGTTGGTGGAGTTGATGGTGACCCTGGAGATGCTCTGTGATCCCATCCCCGCCGCGCTCGAGGCTTCCATCGAGCACTGGGCTGCCGTACTGGGAGTGCAAGACCGCAGCCTTCAGTTGGCCCGTGACCTGGCCGCCCAGGCCTCGGCCCAGGCTCTGCAGGACTTCTATCGCTTGAACTGGATCGGCGAGCTGGACCAGCTCAATCCTTCCTTCAAGGGTTTGCTTGCCCGCCATGGCGAAAAGGCCTACGCCCTCACGGTGGAAGCGGATCCCGCTGAGGCTGCCCGCTGGCGAGCGTTGGAGCAGTGCCCGCCAAGGAGCATTGGCCGGACTCTCTGGGAGTTCTACCAGGAGCGTGGCTTCGGCTTCCCTGGCGAGCCGGGTTCCGGTAACGCGGCCCTGGCGCATCACGACTGGATTCATGTGCTCGCGAATTTCGACACGACGCCGATGGGGGAGATGGAAGTGACCGCCTTCCAAGCCGCTGCAAGCACCCTGCCTGGAGCCACCCTCGGCTTCATTGGTGCCGTCAGCATCTTCCAGACCGGGTTGCTGCCAAGTGAGCTGGTGCCACCGGGGTATTCCCACTGCCTAGAAGTACCGGGCGGGGCTGAGCGGATCGCTGATGCGATCCAACGTGGCCGTGCCTGCAAACGGGATGTGTTTCTCGAGATCGACTTCTTCGGCGTGGCGGACCAACCACTGATTGCCCTCCGCGAACGGTGGAGCATCCCAGGGAAAGCTGCCCTGGTCGGCAGCTGATGCGCCGCCGGCAATGCCAGCTCTGCCAAGCCTGGGGCACTCCGTTCGAGGCATGGCCTTCGGGCTGGCCACTGTTGGCTCTGCCAGATCCAAGTTTGCCTGCGGAGTTCCGCCCATGGCGATGAACCGTTTCCCGATCAAGGCCGTGCTCGGCCTTGTCCTGCTCCTAACGGCAGCTCTGTTGTCGTTGAAGCAGCAGAGCAAGGTACCGTTGTCCCCGAATATCAATCAGGCGGGGCCGAATATCGGCCAGTCTTCCCCCAAGACTTTTCCAAACTTGATATCTGTTGATCAAGTGAGGGCAAAAGAAGTTTTGGATCAGTTGGCTTTAGCAGATCTCCAATGGATCCCCAAAGCAGAGCTTTTGTCTAACGGATCAACCCGATATCACTACAAAACACGTGACGGTGATCCAGCCCTCTCGATCGAACAGATCAGAGGTTTAATGCTGAATCCTCCGACCTTTGATTCGGAAAGGCTAACGATTTCAAGTCTATGGCAACTCTTGGAGACGAAGGGAGTTCAAATTCGCTTGACAGTCCCTAAAAAATATGGTGCTGCTGGAGAATGGGATCCCAGGGACAAGACCATACGCATACATCCTGACGTTCTTGCTAAGGGCAGTAAGGAATTTGCCTGGGTGTTGAATCATGAAGCTATCCATGTGTCCCAAAGTTGCAAAAAAGGATCCCTAACCGCCAATCCAGAAGTCATTGGTTTGACAAAATCCCTCCCCCCCGAACTGGAGTTCGTTCTTCAGAAGCCCCCCTATCGGAATACTTCGCTACAGGCCAAAAGCTTGGAAAGGGAAGCCTTTGCCAATCAATCAGATCTTGACATGGGTCCTTCCTTAGTGAAGGCCTACTGTTCCTGATGTCTGTTTTGTTTGGTCGCCAATCCTTGACCCATCATGGGGTTCGGTTCTTACTTGGCGTCGCCCTGGCAATCCTTTATATCGATGCCTTTTTGTTTGGTGAGCCCTGGCACATCGTGTGTTTGCTGACGCTGTTAGGCCTGATCTCCTTTTTGGGGCTGTGCCAGGCGGTTGAGCATGGCGGCCTCTCTCCCATCGGCTGGAGGGATGTTTTTGGGAGCACATTGTCCACTATTTTAGTTCTAATTCTGCTCTATTTGGGCGTTAAAAGTGTCATTCTCGCCGCTGGTTTGATCGGGGTTTTGGGTGGATGCCTAGAGCTTCTGTTTCCCGATGGCATCTTTAAGGATATGTCTCCAGCGTTTTATTG
>CANHGA010000203.1 GCA_947460085.1 Synechococcaceae cyanobacterium | reverse complement strand
TGAAGGCCAGGCTGGTTCTCAGCGACCTTGTCCCCAGGCGAACCCATGAATTAGCCCTGCTGGCTGAGCAGGCGGGGGAGGTGCTGCCAAATGATCTGCTGAAGCTGCAGGTGTTTGCCGTGGAGGCCCGCTACGAAGAGGGCCCGTTTGCTTTGCCCGCAGGCCGTGAGATCCTCCTGGCTGATCTCGTGGCGAGGCTGGCAGCTCTGGAGCAAGCCATTCGGGATCAGGGCGAGGCCATCCCATGACCGTTCTGGTCACAGGTGCCGCCGGCTTCATCGGTGCTGCCGTGTGCGAGCGCTTGCTGGAGCGCGGCGAGCGGGTGGTGGGCCTCGACAACCTCAACAGCTACTACGACCCCGCTCTGAAGCAGGCGCGGCTGGATCGCTTGGGAGCGTTCGCCCCATCTCCAGCCAAGGTGCTTCGTGATCCCGAACCTGCCTGGAGTTTCCATCGCCTGGATCTCGCTGATGGCGAGGCGATGGCAGCCCTGTTTGCATCGATCCGGCCGCGGGCGGTGGTGCACCTCGCCGCCCAGGCGGGGGTGCGTTATTCCCTGGAAAACCCTGCTGTCTCCATCCAGGCCAACCTGGTGGGTTTTGGCCACATCTTGGAGGGCTGCCGCCACCACGGCGTGGAGCATCTGGTCTATGCCTCCAGCAGTTCGGTCTATGGCGGCAACAAGGCGATGCCCTTTGCCGAAGGCCAGCCGGTGAACCATCCGGTGAGCCTCTATGCGGCCACCAAAAAAGCCAATGAGCTGATGGCCCACACCTACAGCCACCTCTATGGCCTGCCCGCAACGGGATTGCGTTTTTTCACCGTCTATGGCCCCTGGGGCCGGCCCGACATGGCGCCGATGCTGTTTGCCAAGGCGATCCTGGCTGGGGAGCCGATCAAGGTGTTCAACAACGGCCAGATGCGGCGTGATTTCACCTACATCGACGACATCGTGACCGGTGTGATCGCCTGCCTCGATAAGCCCGCCACGGCTGATCCTGCGTTTGATGCGGCCAACCCGGATCCCGCCACCAGCTGGGCGCCCCACCGGGTGTTCAACATCGGCAATGCCCAGCCCACCGAGCTGCTGCACTTCATCAAGGTGCTTGAGCAGGCCCTGGGGCGAAAGGCCGTTCAAGACTTCCAGCCGATGCAACCCGGTGATGTGGTGGCCACCGCCGCCGATACGTCCCTGCTCGAAGCCTGGGTGGGCTTCAAGCCCTCCACCCCCATCGAGCTCGGTGTGGAGCGCTTTGCCCGCTGGTACCAGCAGTTCTACGGCTAGGGGCTGGTCTACGGCTAGGAGCCAAGCGAGCTAGGCGGCAAACTGGGCCGATTGGCCAAGCGTTTCCGTGCCCAGCCCGGCGTCAACCCTTCAAAGCCTGCGGGGCATGGTGGATTTGCTGCCCGAGCAGACCGCCCTTTGGCAGCACATTGAGGCCACCGCCCGCGAGCATTTCCGCCGGGCCGCCATCGCCGAAATCCGCACGCCCCTGCTGGAGGCCACCGAGCTGTTTGCCCGCGGCATTGGCGAAGCCACCGACGTGGTGGGGAAGGAGATGTACACCTTCATCGATCGGGGCGATCGCAGTTGCACCCTCAGGCCCGAGGGCACGGCCTCGGTGGTGCGGGCCGCGATTCAGCACGGCCTCTTGAGCCAGGGGCCCCAGCGGCTCTGGTACGGCGGGCCAATGTTTCGCTATGAGCGGCCCCAGGCCGGCCGCCAGCGCCAGTTCCACCAGATCGGCGTGGAGCTGCTGGGTTTTGCCGATGCCCGCTCCGATGTGGAAGCGATTGCGGTGGCCTGGGATCTCTTGGCGGATCTCGGGGTGGGTGGTTTGGCTTTGGAGCTCAATTCCCTCGGCAGCGCCGAAGACCGGGCTGCCTACCGCCAGCAGTTGGTGGCCTGGCTCCAGGAGCGCACAGGCCAGCTCGATGCCGATTCCCAAGGCCGGATCCACACCAACCCGTTGCGGGTGCTCGATTCCAAGAATCCCCAAACCCAGGCCCTGCTGGCCGATGCCCCATCCCTGGCTGATGCCCTCTGCCCCGAGAGCCGGCATCGCTTTGCCCAGGTGCAGCAGGGGCTCGAGGCGTTGGAGATCCCCTTTGTGCTCAACCCCCGGCTGGTGCGCGGCCTGGATTACTACAGCCACACCGCCTTTGAAATCACCAGTAGTCAGCTCGGGGCCCAGGCCACGGTGTGTGGTGGCGGCCGCTACGACGGCTTGGTGCAGCAATTGGGCGGGCCCGAGGCCCCGGCGATTGGCTGGGCCCTTGGCATGGAGCGGTTGGCCTTACTGCTGGCCCAAAGCGGGGGTTCTGGCGCCCCTGCCGCTTCCCCTGCGGTGCCCGACCTGTATCTGGTGAGCCGCGGCGCCGCCGCCGAGGCGATGGCCCTGCCGGTGGCTCGCCAATGCCGTTCAGCGGGCTTGGCGGTGGAGATCGATGCCAGTGGTTCGGCCTTTGGTAAGCAGTTCAAGCGGGCGGATCGCTCCGGGGCCCGGTGGGCCGTGGTGATTGGTGACCAGGAGGCCGCCGAGGGGGTGGTGGTGCTCAAGGATTTGCGCGCTGGCTCCCCCGATCCCCTGGCGGGGGGCAGTGGATCGGGCGCCAGTGATCTGCGTTTGACGCCCCAGGCGCTGGTGGCCCACCTCAGGCCAGCCTGATCCTCTTTCGCCCTGCCTAACCAGCCAGGCCGCCCGACTACCTGTCCACCAACCCCCGCACAGTCAGTGTCTGCGGCTGTTGACTGCCGTGGTTGATGTGTTTGGAGCTCCACGCCGCCCCAATGGGTGATCCGACCCTTGCGATCATTGCTGGTGCCGGAGTGCTGCCTCGGATGCTCTCGGAAGCCCTCACCCGCGACGGCAGGGACTACATCGCCTGCCATCCCCACGGCATTGACGTGGAGATTGAAGGGGCTGAGCCCTTTTATTTCGAGCGCTCGATTTCGTTTTTTAAGTCGCTGGAGAAGCGGGGCATCCAGCAGGTGGTGATGGTGGGCAAGTTTGATCGGCCCAAATCCCTCAACGTCCTGCGCTTTGAGGCCTCCACCTTGATGGCTGCCCCGCGCATCCTGGCCTCCCTGCGCAGCGGCGATGACACCGCGCTCAGGTCGCTGGCCCAGATCATCGAGGAGCTGGGGCTCCAGGTGGTGGGGGTGGAAGAGGTGGCGCCAAATCTGCTCACCGAGCCCGGGCTCTATGCCAGCCGGGTACCCACCGAAGCCGAACGGGCCGATGTGGAGCGCGCCGCCTACATCGTCGAAGCGATTTCCGGGGTGGATGTGGGCCAGGGGGCAATTGTGGCCGGCGGGCTGTGTTTGGCCACCGAAGCCTTGCCCGGCACCGACGCCATGCTCGATTGGGTCGCCTCCATTCGCCCCCAGCTCCCTGAAGCGACCCAGGCCGGGGTGCTCTACAAGGGCCCCAAGGTGCACCAGGACCGGCGCATGGATCTCCCTGGCATTGGTCCGATCACCGTGGCCAAGGCTGCGGCAGCGGGCCTGGCAGGCATTGCCTGGGAAGCCCGCGGCGCCCTGCTGCTCGATGCCAAGCAAACCATGGCCGATGCCGAGCGATTGGGGATCTTTTTGTGGTCGCGCGAGCCCCTCAGGCGTTAGTCCCCTAGACCTCCTCCCCTACGCCCCAGCCCTCTCCAGCACCCCTTTGCTGCTGGGGATGGCCCCAGCCCGGCGCGGATCCACCTCCACGGCGAGGCGTAGGGCCCGGGCAAAGGCCTTGAAGCAGGCCTCCACGATGTGGTGGGAGTTGGCCCCATCGAGCTGGCGGATGTGCAGGGTGAGGCCGGCGTTGTTGGCCACGGCGGCGAAGAACTCCTTCACCAGTTCGGT
>CANHGA010000202.1 GCA_947460085.1 Synechococcaceae cyanobacterium | reverse complement strand
CAGGGCCTGCATCAGGGCGAGGTCCACCATCGACACCTCGTCCACAACCACGAGGTCGAGGGGTAAGGGGTGGCGCCGGTTGCGGCCAAAGCGCTCACCCCGGCTCTCCAGGAGCCGGTGCAGGGTGGTGCAGGGCAGGGCCAGGGGGGCAATGGCGGCCTTGAGCCGGGCGGCTGCCTTGCCTGTGGGGGCTGCCAGTTGGATGCGGCAGTCGGGCTGTTGGTGGCCCACGGCCTCCACCATGGCCAACACCGTGCTGGTCTTACCCGTACCGGGGCCGCCCTCCAGGAGCACCAGCTGGCGCTCCAACACGGCTTGCACGGCCTTGCGTTGCTGGGGATCCAGGCGGTGCTTGCTCGCCACCACTTGGCTGAGTTCCGCGCTGGAGTGGGGGTGATCGTGGTGGGCTGGATGGGGTTGGCTGGCGCGGGCCAGCAGCGCTCCAAGCACCTCTTGGCGCTGGGTCCACCAGCGGCGCCACATCACCCGATCGCCCTCCACCACCAAGGGACCATCGGGGCTATGGCCCAGGGCTGACGCCAGGGCCGCTTCACGGTGCCCCTCGGAGGGCAGGGCTATGTCGAGGGATCCCTCCAGCAGGGCGGCCGTGAGGCCTTCCACCAGGGCGCTGATCTCCGGGCTCGCTGGGCAGCCATGCAATCGGGGCAGCGCTTCCCCCAGCGCCTCAGCAAGGGAACCCATCCAGGGCGGCTGATCTGGTTTGGTCACGCGGCTCTGGCCTCCGGTGCTCTGGTGAGGGCGCGATCCAGGGCGAGCACGCGCTCCAGGGGGGCACTCTCGAGGAACATGCCGGGGACAACCCCGCCGCTGTGAGCCAGGGAATGGGACGCATCACCGCCCCCGGGGGCGCCGCGCAGGAACACATAGGCATAGCCACCCAGGTCTTGTTCGGGGTTGTAGTGGGGAAGCCGCCAGCCCAGGTAGCGGTGCAGGGCCACCAGGTAGAGGTGCGCTTGTAGGGGGTAATGGTTGGCAGCCATCAGCTCGACCATCGCCTGGGGGCCGTAGTGCCTGGGGCCGCAGGCCAGGGGTTGGCCCTGGTTATCCCGTTCCCCCATCCAATTGCTTTTCCAATCAGCCACCCACCAGCGGACCTGGCCATCGAGGCCCGGGGCGCGAAATACCAGATCAATGGAGCCGGTGAGGAAGCCTTCGCTCATCACGGCCAACTGCCCCAGGCTGTTGGCGTAGGTGGTGCCAAACGAGCCGCCGGGGTGGTCGGCAAAGGCTGCCTTCAGGCCCTGGGCGGTGACCCGGCCAATGGTGAGATCGAAGTTGAGTTCGTTGAGCCTCGCGTCAACGGCCAATTGGTTGAGCTGGAAGCTGCCCAGGGGGCCGCCAAAGGGGGTGGCCAGCAGTTGTTCAATCCCCAGGACCACGGCCTCGGTGTTGGTGGTGGCAATGCCTGAGCGCTGCAATTCCCGCTCCACCAGGGCGATGGTGGTAGGGGTCTGGGGGGACTGTTGGTAGTCCAGTTGCTCGAGGATGCGGTGCAGGCAATCGCCCGCATTGGCGCCCCGGGGGAAGGTGGCCAGGGGCCCCTGCTTGCCCCATGGCTCGGGGTTCGGTAGCTCTTCCTTCCTGCGCCCAGGATCGATGTCTTGTTCTGAGAGTCCTGCCGCTGCGAGATCTGTCTCCAGGCTTTGGCCATCGGTTTCTCGACCCTCTTCCAGGGCCTCGGGGGCGGCGCCATGGCTGCCATGGGTCCAGCTGGTGTAGCTACTGCGCCCCCAGATGGTGTCGAAGCTGCGCCGGGGCACGGGACCGCAGCTGAGGGGTGGCCGTTCGAGGTTGTTGCTTGGTAATGGGCTGGCTGGGGCACTGGTGGTGGGTTCCAGCAACTCGATCGGTAATTGCCGCCCGGCGATGTCCTGCTCCAGCAGGAGGCGCCATTCGGCATCGCTGCGCTGTTGATAGGACCCATCCGGGGCACCAGGGCCAACCGTGGGGAGGGGTTCCTGGCTGAACAGCCAGGGGTGCAGGGGGTTGCCCTCCTGGTCGTGGGCTGGTCCCCAGGCCAGGACCAGCAGATGCATGGCTCGGGTTGCGGCCACGTAGGCCAAGCGCTCCCGTTCCTCCAGGTCGGCTTGGAGCTGGTGGTGATGGGCCTGATAGCCAATGCCCCAGTGGCGGTTGAGGTGCAGATCCAGCCCGGGCTCTCCGTCTTTGTGCCAGTGGGGATGCCAGCGCACCCCAAGCCGCTGGGCCCCTGGGCCCTGGCCGCTGGGGGCTTGCCAAAGGTAGGGGCAAATCACCACCGGATATTCCAGCCCCTTGCTGCGGTGCACGGTCACCACCGAGACGGCGGCATCCACCACATCGCTGTGGGGCTGGTGGGCTTCTGGCACCAGGCGATCGGGATCCAGCCGGCGCCGCCGGAGCCAGTCGGCCGCGGCAGAGGGGCTGAGGTGGTCGGTGTGGAGGCACTCCTGCACCAGCTCGGCGCTTTGCTGCAGATCGGCCAGCAGCCTTCCGCCCAGGGATAGTTCGGCCAGACCCCGGGTTTGCAGCAGGCTTCCCAGGACGCCCAACAGGCCCCGGCGGGGCAATTGCTCGGCCAGCAACCCCACCCGGCCTGCCAGCTCGCTCCAGCCCTCGGGCCCGGTTTGGTCCAGTTGGTCAGGGCTCCATCCCAGCAGGGGCGATGCGGCTAACAGGCGCAGGCGGTTGGGGTTGGCCGGATCGGCGAGGGCATCGAGAAAGCGTTGCAAGGCCGCGGCACCCGCACTTTCGAGCACATCTCCCTTGCTCACCAGCCGGCTGGCGATGCCCCAGTGCTCGAGGGCCTGGCGCAGGGCTTCTGCCTGGCCATGGGTGCTCACCAGTAGGCAGAGATCCCCCGCCGTGAGGCGGTGGCTTTGCTCGCCCCGTTCCAGAACGAGCCCCCGGCCGAGGAGCTGGGCGCAGTAGGCGGCAATCTGCTCGGGCAGGGCCTGCTCAAGCAGGCTGCGGCTGGGGGCCTTGGTGCTTGCGGGCCTGGATCCCCCCAACCAGAGCAACTTGAGGGGATGCTCATTGGCATCGAGGTTCAGCGTCCCTTTGGTGGCCTTGGCCTCCACCGGGGGCACCGCCAACTTGGATCGCCGCAGCCCAGGGGCCATCAACCGGTTCAGGGCCTGGATCAGGCCAGGGGCTGAGCGGTAGTTGTCCTGGAGACCACTGATCCCCCCATCGGCGGCGGCACAGGAGCGGGCCTGGAGATAGGTGGCCAGCTCCCCGCCACGGAAGCGATAGATCGCCTGCTTGGGATCTCCCACCATCACCAGCCGGTGCTGGGTGGAGGTAAAGGCCCTCGAGAGGATGCGCCACTGGATGGGATCGGTGTCTTGGAACTCATCAATCAGGGCGGCGCCGTAGCGTTCCCCTACGGCGGCCAGCAAGGCTGAGCGCGACGCCTCACCGGGATCCAGCCCTTCGAGGAGTTGGGCAAAGCCAAGCCGGGCACTGCGTTGGCGCCGTTGCTTGATTTGGGCCCGGCCCCAGTGACAGGCGTGGAGGAGGAGCCGTTCGGTGGGTCCCTCCACCAGGGCGGCGATGGCCTGCATCAGCTCCGGATTGGGCAGGGAAGGCTCCCCCTTGGCCGGGGCCTCGATCGGCCGCGCCACCTTCAAAAAGGCGCCGGGGTGGAAGTACTGGCTGAGCAGCTCCTGGGCCGAGGTGGCGCCGTAGTTACCCGCTTCGCCCATGGCCTGAATCCAGCCCTCGAGCAGCCCGACCCGGTCCTTGGTGGGCTTGGGGCTGTAGGGCGTGGTGGTTTTGGCGCCCAAAGCGCGCCACTCGGCGGCGGCGCTGCGCAGGTTTGCTTCCAGGGCCTGGCCTTGGCTGCTCCATCGATCACGAAATT
>CANHGA010000201.1 GCA_947460085.1 Synechococcaceae cyanobacterium | reverse complement strand
AGAGGCTCATCATCCCGATCCCCAGGGCGATGCGGGGCCAATCCCCGTGGCTCGTGGCTTCCGCGATGTAGGCCCCTAGGCCAGCGGCGGTGAGGGTGGTGGTACCCCAGCTCACTACCTCGGACACAATGCTGGCGTTCCAGGCTCCGCCGCTAGCGGTCACCCCGCCGGTGACCCAGGCTGAAAAGATCCCTGGAATGATCAGTTTTTTCCAGCGTTGGATTCCTTTGAGGCCGATGTCATCGGCCATCTCGCGCAAATCCGAGGGGATGGTTTGGGCCCCAGCAATCGAGTTGAACAGGATGTACCACTGGGAGCCAAGCGCCATCAGCAGGATCGAGCCCCAATTGATATTGATGTGGGAGTAAACAAAAAAGAGGGTGGCAAAGGGGAAGATAAAGTTGGCTGGAAATGAAGCCATAAATTGCACGAATGGCTGAAGCAATCTGGCCAATTTGGGGTTGAAGCCGATGGCCACGCCAATGGGCGTCCAGATCACGGTGGCCACGATCAACAAGAGCGTCACCCTGAACAGGGTGTAGAGGCCAAGGCGGAAGGCCATTCCCACTTCAGCCAGGCCAACGGTGTTGAGCACGAAATGCACAAGCCAGGCAAAGAGTGAACCAACAATCACCAAAAGGGCCAGGTTGAAGATCCGGTCTGGGCGCTCGGATTGTCTGGCGGTGGGACCATGGCTAACTGGACCGAGCAAGGATGACATCAGTCGATCGAACGCATCGATTACCGGTGTTGTGATTGGTTCGAGTAACTTTGGAAATCGGGTCGATTTAAGGAGCTCGAACAACCAGGATTGGGGGACGTCTCCAGTGCTGCTTTGTTCCATTCGGAACTTGTCTGACCAGGCAATAAGAGGCCGCCAAAAGAGTTGATCAACGAGCACGATAATGGCCGTTATGGCGACGATCGCCCAGCCCAGCGCCGAAAGATCTTGGGCCGCAACAGCCGCAGCCACATAGGAGCCAATTCCTGGCAGGGTGTAGTCCTGGTTCAGGACACTGATGGCTTCGCTGGCTGCCACAAAAAACCAGCCCCCGCCAAAACTCATCATGGCGTTCCAGAGCAGGGGAATGGCTGCCGAAGGGGCTTCAATTCTGGTAAACCGTTGCCAGCGGGATAGTCGATACAGCGATGCTGCTTCGAGCAGCTCCTTTGGCACTGTCCGTAGCGATTGGTAGAAGGAGAAGGTCATATTCCAGACCTGGCTCGTAAAAATTGCAAAGATCGAGGCTGCCTCTAGGCCCAAGAGACTGCCTGGAAACAAGGCGATAAAACCCGTGACCGTAATGGATAGAAAACCGAGAACTGGTACCGATTGAAGAATGTCGAGCAGGGGCACCAACACCCTTTCTGCCCTTTTGTTGTGGGCTGCTATGGATCCATAAACCAAGGTAAAGACCATGGATGCCGCTAAGGCAATAAACATGCGCGTGGTGGAGCGCAGTGCGTATTCCGGTAAATTGTGGGGGTCTAGGGAAATCCTTGGGCTGTCGTTGGGTGGCACAAAGCTGACCATGGCCTCAGAACCCACGTGGGCGATCAGGGCCAGCAATGCCAAGACCCCAAGGATCACAACCCCATCAGCAAGGCCGAAGGAAGGGCTTTGTCGAAGCGATTCCGGCTGCGGCAGCTGCTTCATGCCCAAGCTTCAACACAATTTCAATTGTAGAGACCTGGCTAGGTGTCGCAGGAAACCTTCGGATTGGCTGGCCGAGTAAGCCGCATTTTTTAACGATTTCTAGCCCTGGAGCCATGGCCTGGGCTTGATCAGAAAGAGTCAATCCAAAAGCTTTTTTGATGAAGTCACGATTGACTTCATTGCCTTTGGCACCTATCCCATCGGGGATTGGCAGCGGACTTGCCCTGGCTAGGCGCCTGCCCAATTGACGGTTGTGTTCGTCAATGAACGCCTATGAACGAACAATCATTGGCCATCGGCAGATTCCGGCAGGAATGGTGCACCGTGCAGCACCCTTTGGGGGAAGGGAATTTCAATGCTCTCCCTGTGAAATGCGTTCCAAACGGCGATGCCCACCTCGCTTGCCACGCCAACCCCGTCCATGGGGTTTTCGATCCAATAACGAATGGCGTAGGTGATGGCGGAGTCGTCGTAGCCGAGGAGTAGCCCCTTGGGAGCAGGCTGATGCAACACCCTGGGAATGGTGAGTGCCGTGGCTTCCAGTAGGGCGATCACCGTTTCTGGTGGGTGCCGGTAGGCCGCACCGATCAGCACTTGTCCGCGGCGGCGTCGATCGCGGAGGCCGCTGTAGGTGACCATCGATTGGGTAAAAAACGTTTGATTTGGTACCACCAATTCCACGTTGTCACGGTCGCGCCAGAGGGTGGTGGCGCGCATGCCCAGTTCAAGTACCTCACAGGGATCCTCTCCCTTTCCAGATTCAAGCAGCAACACATCGCCAGGCCTAACTGCGCCTTCCAGTAACAACCAAAGGCCGCTAACAAAATTACTAAATACTTCCTTTAAGCCAAAGCCCAAGCCCACCGAAAGTCCGCCACCGACAGCAGCAAGCAAGGTGGGATTGACTCCCACATAGGCCAAGATCAGCACCAGGCCGCAGGCGGCCAGGCTGTAGCGAATCACCAGGGCTGAAGCCCGATGGCTTGGTCCATTCAGCTCAAATGCCCGCCGCATCACTTCGGCCGCAGCAAGGGCAGGAAGTTCAGCGCCGGCGGTTACGAAATAGGTGCCAAAAACCAGCATGATTAAGGCGCCAAATGTCAAATGTTCATTGCCCCAATGCAGCACCTGGGTGGACCAAAGTTGGTTTAGGTCGGCAAACTGGGAATAAAAAAGCAGGATGCCAACCAAAAGTAATAAAGGCCTTATAACCCGTAGGTCCATCGCCTTGACAACTTTGGGGGAAAGGTAGATTCTGAGAACTACCAGTCCAAAGCGGGACAATAGGCAGATCGCGTAAAAGCCAGTCAAATATCTGGCCAGATCCCCCACGCCAGTGGCAGCAATCAACCAGGAACTCACCGCAGAAAAGCAAAGCCAAAGCAGGGTTTCATTGGCTAGGGGCTTCACCTGCGTGAGCCAGGGCCAGCGGTTTTCTTGGGGCCAGCGGCGTGTCTCGAGCTTTAGTTTTGCCTTTAGGACAAGCCAGGCGCCGAAGGCCAGCCCCAGGGCCGCAAACTGCCTGAGAACCTCAATCCGGTGTAGGTCGGCAAGGACATCCTTCAATAGCTGGGCGATGTCATTCATGGATTGCTATCCATGGTGGGCATGGCGTCGAACAGTTTCTGAATTTGTGGTGCCACCGCATTTGGCGACTGCATCCCTGTGATCACTAGATCAACCCAGTTTTCTATTTTTTTGGCATTCTGTAGAAGATATTGTTTTTGTTCAAGGGTTGTCAGGGTGCTGTTTTTCATGGCTGCATCCATCACTGCCAGCGTGGGATAGGCTTTGACTGGTAATTCGATAGAAGGATTTACAGGTAGCATTGTTCCCAGCTGTAGGGCCATGTCGCGTTGGTTGACAACGTTCGCAGTAAACAACACAAATTGTTTCGCGAAGTATCGCTGCCTTGGGCTCGACTGGGCGCCAAAAACCCATAGCGGCATGCGCAACAGCGGCTTGGCAGGTCCTCCCGGCCCCCCGGGTAAGACGGCGATGCCGAGCCTGGGTCCGAGCGCTTTCTGCAGGCTGGGTAGCCAGCCGCTATAGCAAGGGACCCACTCGAAGTAGCCCGCGACCAGCCCTTGCCTTAATTCTTCGTCGTTGTCCACAAAGCTGATGTGGGGTTGCAGATTCGCCTCGCGGTACCACTGCAGGGCTGGCAGTACCTGGTTTGGGTCGGAAGCGGGCCTCGTTTTATTTGGGTTCATTGT
>CANHGA010000200.1 GCA_947460085.1 Synechococcaceae cyanobacterium | reverse complement strand
GGACCTTTGAGCAGCCCCTGGTGCTCCTGGGCCCCGACGTGCCGAGCCTGTCGAGTGAGGCCGCGAAGGCGCTGGTTCCGCGCTTCCCAGCCCTTGGATTCCAGGACCTCCGTTTCAGCCTGGGCCCGGACCTGACGGTGGGCGTTCCCAACCTGGCCAGTTTTGCCACTGAAGGCTCCCTGCGCCTCAATGGCCGGCTCGACCCATCCCTGACGGCATCAGGGGTGGTGAGGTTGAAGCGCGGACGCCTCAACCTGTTTACGACCACCTTCAGTTTGGATCCTGAAACCCCCAACGTGGCGGTCTTCACCCCCTCGATGGGACTGATCCCCTATCTGGATATTGCGCTGCGCACCAGGGTTTCCGACAGTCTCAACGTGCCAGGAAACACCCTTGGTTCGCCCCTGGGGCCCTCCCTGACCGATTTGGCTAACCAGGGCAACTTGAGCTCCTTGGATCAGCTCAATTTGGTGCGGGTGTTCATCAGTGTGAGTGGTCCGGCGGATCAGCTCGCCCGCAACCTGCGGCTGCGCAGTTCCCCGCCCCTGTCCGAGGAACGGCTGCTAGCCCTGATTGGCGGCAACTCGCTGGCGGGCCTGGCCGCCGGTCAGGCGGGGGCGGCCCTGGCGACAGCCCTGGGGCAAACCCTCCTCTCTCCCATCCTCGGCACCGTGAGTGATGCCCTTGGCCAGAGGGTGAGTTTTGCCCTGTTCCCCACCTTTGCCAATCCGACTGTGAATAGCGCTGATGCCCAACGCTCGGGCAAGCTTCCAACCCAATTGGTGCTGGGTTCCGAGATCGGCTTGGACATCACCGAACGCTTTAATGCCTCGGTCTTGGCGGCGCCCAACCGTTCCGACATCCCTCCCCAGCTCAACCTGAATTACAAGGCTTCCGAGCTGATTAATCTCCAGGGAACCATTGACGGGCAGGGAGCTTTGGGAGCCCAGTTACAACTTTTCCTGCGTTTTTAAGCGCCAATCCGATGGACCAGGACCAGCTGATTGGTGTCGATATCGGTGGTACGGCGATCAAGCTGGGCCGATTTCGCTGCGATGGGTCCCTGCTGCAGGCCTTGGAGATTCCCACCCCCCAGCCGGCGATGCCAGGGGGCGTCACCATGGCGATTGCCGAGGCGGTTGAGGCGTTGGATCCCGATCGGCTGGCCACCCGGGTGGGCCTTGGCCACCCCGGCCCCAGCGATCGCTGGGGCCGCATCGCCCGCGTGGCCATCAACCTGCCCGGTTGGCTGGATGTGCCCCTGGCTGAGTGGCTCGAGCCCAAGCTTGATCGACGGGTGACCACCGCCAATGACGCCAATTGCGCCCTGGTGGGTGAGCATTGGCTGGGCGCCGCCCAGCACGCTGCCGATGTGTTGTTACTCACCCTGGGCACCGGTGTGGGGGGTGGGGTGTTGTTGGCAGGTGAGCTGTTTACGGGCCGCAGCGGCGCCGCCCCTGAACCCGGCTTGATCGGCATCAATCCGGATGGGCCCCCTTGCCAGAGCGGCAACCGGGGGTCGTTGGAGCAGTACTGCAGCATTGCCGGATTGGGGCGCTTGAGCCCTTTGAATCCGGCCGTTTTGTGCGAGCAGGCCGATGCTGGCGAGGCTGGTGCCCTGGCGATTTGGCGCAGCTATGGCCGGCTGTTGGGGATTGGTTTGAGTTCGTTGATTTATCAGTTCACGCCTGAGTTGGTGTTGGTGGGGGGTGGCTTAAGTGCGGCGAGCCACCACTTCTTGCCTGCGGCTTGGGAGGAGATCACCCAGCGGGTCTCCCCCGTGAGCCGGGAAGGATTGACGATGGAGCGCTGCCAGCTCGGCAACGGTGCCGGCCGCCTCGGTGCAGCCAAGTTGGCGCTGGAGCGCTTCCCGCTGGATCGCGAGCTCCCGGACGACTTGGGATGATGGGGCGATGACCTCTTCAGTGATGGCGGTTCCGGATCCCAGTCCTGCCCTGCTCGAGCGGGCCGCTGGCGTGCGCCGTAGTGCCATGGCCCTGGGCCAGTGCAGTGATGGCCAGCGCCAGGTGGCGGTCCTGGCCATGGCGGATGCCCTCGAGTCTGCCCGCTCGGAAATCCTGGCGGCCAATGGGGCTGATTTGGCCGCTGCCGCCAGTGAAGGCCTGCCTGCGGCCTTGGTGGCCAGGCTGAAATTGGATGGCCCCAAACTCGATGGAGCCATTGCCGGCGTCCGCCAGGTGGCGGCCTTGGCCGATCCCCTGGGCCAACGGCAGCTCCATTGCGAACTCGATGAGGGATTGGTGCTGGAGCGGGTCTCCGTGCCCCTGGGGGTTCTGGGGGTGATTTTTGAGGCTCGCCCGGATGCGGTCATGCAGATCGCCTCCCTGGCCATCCGCTCGGGCAACGGGGCCCTGCTCAAGGGCGGACGGGAGGCCAACCGCAGCTGCACAGCGATTCTTTCGGCCCTGCGCCAGGGCCTGGCCAACAGTGAGGTTTCGCCCCAGGCCCTGGAGCTTTTGACCAGCAGGGAGGAAAGCCTGGGTCTCCTCAAGCTGGATGGCTTGGTGGATTTGATTATTCCTAGGGGCTCGAACGAGCTGGTGCGCTTCATCCAAGACAACACCCGCATTCCCGTGCTGGGCCATGCCGATGGGGTGTGTCACCTGTTTGTGGACCGTTCCGCCGATTTACCCCTGGCCCTGCGGGTGGCCCTGGATTCCAAAACCCAATACCCGGCGGCCTGCAATGCCATCGAAACCCTGCTGGTGCACCAGGCCATCGCGCCAGAGTTTGTGCCGATGGTGGTTGGGGCCTTCCCGGCCGCTGGGGTGGAGTTGCGGGGGGATGCAGCCGCAGTCGCCCTTGGCGTCAGCCATGCCGCCACCGAGGACGACTGGACAACCGAGTACTCCGACCTGATTCTGGCCATCAAGGTGGTGCCCGATCTCGAGGCTGCCCTCGAGCACATTCGCGCCTTTGGCTCCCGCCATACCGATGCCATCTGCACGGCCGATGGGGCCTCGGCCGATCGCTTTTTGGCCTCCGTGGACAGTGCCGGCGTCTATCTCAATTGCTCCACCCGCTTTGCCGATGGCTTCCGCTACGGCTTCGGCGCCGAGGTGGGCATCAGCACCCAAACCCTGCCGCCCCGGGGGCCCGTGGGTTTGGAGGGTTTGGTCACCTACCGCTATCGCCTGCGGGGCGAGGGCCATATTGCCGCCGATTACGCCAGCGGGGCCAAAGCCTTTCTGCACCGCGCGCTCCCCCTTTAGCCATGGCCGTTGCGCGCGATTGCCTCCAGGTGCGGGGGCTGAAACTTTGGAGCCACGTGGGGGTGCTGTCCTTTGAGCAGCTTGAGGGTCAATGGTTTGAACTCGATCTCCGCCTCGGCGTTAACTGCAGCGCCATCGCCAGCAGTGATGCCTTGGCCGACACCCTCGATTACAGCCAGCTGATTGCAGCCCTGCAGCACCAGGCCCGGGAGCTGCGCTGTCAAACCATTGAGTTCTACAGCGAGCGCATTCTCGAGCTGGTTGAGCAGCTCTACGGGCAGATCCCGATCCACCTGCAGTTATGCAAATGCCAGGCGCCAGTGCCGGGTTTTGGTGGGCTTGTGGCCATTGAGCGCTACCGCCGCTGGTGACCGTGAGGCGGCCTTGATGGCGGCCTAAAGGCCGAGGACAAAGCCATCGCGGCGATGGAAATCCGCTTCCGCTCCCCCATGGTTGAGGGCCCAGTAGCTGATCGGTCCGTGTTTGAACTGAATTACAGCGCAGATGGCAACGTCGAGCTTGGGGGATGGCCTCAGATCTGCTGGCAACGGAAAAACCAAATGGAGCTCGAGCTGACTGGCGTTGCTGCCAACTGTGCTGGCTAGGTCTTGGTAAGCCAGGTCGGGCGGGAGGTTGCTTCTGTAAT
>CANHGA010000199.1 GCA_947460085.1 Synechococcaceae cyanobacterium | reverse complement strand
GGGCCGGCCCCCTGTGGATCCTGCGCCGCTATCTATTTCGCAATGTGATCACCTCGGTGCCGGTGCTGCTCACCCTCAACGCCGCCGATGCGGTGCTGGTGCTGGGGGGCTTGGGCTTTTTGGGCCTGGGCCTGCCGGAAACCATTCCTGAATGGGGGGGGGATCTGCAGCAGGCCCTGACGGCCTTGCCCACCGGCATCTGGTGGACAGCCCTCTATCCAGGTCTGGCGATGTTTGTGCTCGTTTTGGGGCTCTCCTTTTTGGGGGAAGGGCTAGAGCGTTGGTTGAGTGGTGGCACTGGGGGGCGCTCAGGTGCCTAGCGGGTGCGCCACAATCGATTGGATGCTTTGGTGGCCATGCCCTGGTGGTTAGACGCCCTATTGCTGGTTTCCGCAGCGCTGCTGTGGTTCTCCGGCAGTGCCGATCGCGATGACGTCTGGGGTTTGTTGCTAAAAATGTTGGCGGGGATCGCCCTGCTTGTGGTGCTGTTGGGTGGACGCCAGATCCTGCTGGAAGGGCTCGCCCTGGCCCTGGCCCTCTGGCTTCCCAGTGCCAGCAGCAACCGCCTGCTCAGTAACGCAGCTTTACGGTCCGAGGTAAAACCTCGCTGATGGCGCCTTCCGCATCCAGGGCCGGGTAGGGCCGGCCTTCCCGCTGGCACCAGGCCGCCACCTGGGGGTAGGCCCACTCAAACAGCAGGCTGTCGTAGCGCCCCGCCGGAATCCCCTCCCCCTGGGTGGGCACCAGCCCTGCGGCTTCCCGCTGGCGGAGGGCTTCAAACAGCAAGGCTGCGGTGGCCACGCTCACATTGAGCGACTGCACCATGCCGACCATCGGGATCACGATGGCCTGATCCACCAGGCCGATGGCCTCATCGCTCAGGCCCCACTTCTCGGCTCCCAGCAGAAACACGCTGGGGCCGGTGTAGTCGCAGTGGCGGTAATCGACGGCATCCACCGAGAGGTGGGTGCCAAACAGGCGAAAGCCCTGGTCTTTCAGCTGGCGCATCACCGCCGGGGTGCTGCTGTGGCGGTGCAGGGGCACCCACTTTTCACTGCCCTTGGCCGTGCAGTTGAGGGTGGGGAGCCGCCCTGGCAGGCTCACCACATGGGCTTCCAGCACTCCCACCGCATCGCAGCTGCGCAGGATGGCCGAGAGGTTGTGGGGTTTGTCGACTTGCTCCAGGAGCACGCTGAGATCCCCCATGCGGCGATTGAGCACGGCCTTGAGGCGCTCGAAGCGGCGGGGCAGCAGGGGCATGGGGAGGGAAACGCGCCATGCGATGGGCGCAGCTTTGATCAGAGGGTATGGGATGCCGTGACCCAGATCCCCCCAGGGCAGCTGGCCACCTACGGCCAAATTGCGGACTGGATTGGGGCCTATGGCCGGGCCCGGCAGGTGGGTTGGGCGCTGGGGCGCCTGCCCTTGCCCTCACCGGTGCCCTGGCAGCGGGTGGTGAATGCCCGCGGTCGGATCAGTTTCTCTGGTAGCCGGGAAGGCAGTGATTGGATCCAGCGGGAGATGCTGATCGCGGAGGGGATCCCGGTGGATTCCGAGGGTCGGCTGCCCTTGGGGCGCTATCTCTGGAGGCCAGACGCTTCGCCGTGATTGCCAGAGCCTGCTCCCCAGCCTGGTCAAAACCCTGGTCAAAATGCCTCCCAAAGCCCTGGCCCCATTGGCCTGGCACCCCGCCAGCTGGCCTGGCAGGTGCTCTTGGCGGTGGGGGCTGGGGCCTATGCGGATGTGGCCCTGGAGCGGGAGTTGCAGCGCACCCCCATTGAGGGTGCCGATCGCGCCTTGGCCACGGAGTTGGCCTATGGGGCCATCCGCCAGCGGCGTCTGCTCGACGCTTGGCTCGATGCCCTCGGCAAGGTGCCGGCCCAGAAGCAGCCTCCCAAGTTGCGGTGGCTCTTGCACCTCGGCCTTTACCAGCTGCTGTTCAGCGACCGGGTGCCCGCCTCTGCCGCGGTGAGCACCACCGTGGAGTTGGCCAAGCGGGGCGGCCTGGGCCGTTTGGCTCCGGTGGCCAATGGGATGCTGCGCTCTGCCCTGCGGCGGCGGGAGGCTTTGGGCCCGGGCCCTTGGGCCGGCCTGGAGCTGCCTACTGATCCGCGCCAGGCCTTTGGGGTGCGCCATTCCCTGCCCGATTGGTTGGCTGCCCTCGTACTCGAGTGGCTGCCCTTGGACCAGGCCGAGGCCTTTGGTTTGGCCTGCAACCAGTCGCCCAGCTTGGATCTGCGCGTGAATCCGCTCAAGACCAGCCGCGACCAGCTCCAGGCGGAGTTGCTGGCGGCCGGGGTTGAGGCCCGGGTGATCGAGGGCCTGCCCTTGGCCCTCAGCCTGGTGGGCCGCAGCGGTGATTTGCGCGGGTTGCCCGGCTACGCCGAGGGCCAATGGTGCGTGCAAGATCGGGCTGCCCAACGGGTGGGCCTGTTGCTGGCCCCCCAGAGAGGTGAGCGCATCCTGGATGCCTGCGCAGCTCCCGGGGGCAAAAGCACCCATCTCGCTGAATTGATGGGCGACCAAGGTGAGGTTTGGGCCATTGATCGCTCGGCTGCCCGGCTGCGGCGGGTGGAGATCAATGGGGCCCGTTTGGGCTTGCAATCCATCCAGGTCCTGGCGGCCGATGCCAGTGGTTTGGCCGAGGCCAAGCCCGAGTGGCGCGCCAGTTTTGATCGCATCCTGTTGGATGCCCCCTGCTCTGGCTTGGGCACCCTGGCCCGCCATGGCGATGCCCGCTGGCGCATGGACCCTGGGGCCATCGAGGAGCTCACGGCCTTGCAGCAGCAGTTGCTCGAAGGCCTGCTGCCCCTGCTCAAGCCCGGTGGCCAGCTGGTGTATGCCACCTGTACGGTGCACCCGGCCGAAAATGGGGGCCTGATCGAGCGCTTTTTGGCCAAGCATCCGCTCTGGCGGCTGGCCACGAGTTGGCAGTGTTGGCCGGGGTCCGAGGGGGGCGATGGCTTTTTTGCAGCCTTGCTGCAAGCCCCCTGATCGGGCCGTTAAGGCGTGGGGGGGGCTGCCACGGGCGGTGGCGGCATGCTGGGTGGTGTCGCCGCCGGGGCGGCGGGGCCCGGGCTGGTGCCTGGCTGGCTGACTGGTTGGGGCACGATCACCGCAGGCCCATTGCTGGGGGTGCCCTCGGGGATGGGGGGTAAGGGCGTAGCGGCTGGCGCTTCCGCTGGATCGCTTTCCCAGCGGGGGACGTAGTCCTGGACGATCGCCTTGGGCTTTGCTGGTTTCTTGTCGCCTTTGTAGGTGGTGTTGAGCACGGGTCGCGGCGGGAACTGGCGCACGGGCAGGGTTTTGGTGATCGGCTCCATGAACGCCCGCCAGGCATAGGTGGCCACCACGCTGGTGTCCTTGGTGGGTTTGTTGCTGTCGTAGCCGAGCCAGACGCCGGTGGTGAGCTGGGGAATGGAACCGATGAACCAGAGGTCGCGGCCCCCTTCCGAGGTGCCGGTTTTGCCAGCCACGGGTCGATTCGGCAGGGCGGCCCCACCGCCGGTTCCGTTGGTCACCACCTGCTGGAGCATCCACAGCATGGTGTTGGCGATGTCGCTATCAACGGCGCGGCGGCCCCGCTCGGCATCCACCCGCCGGCTCCAGAGCAATTCGCCATTGGGGCCCAGGATCTCTTCAAAGGGCGTGGCTTTCACAAAAATGCCGCTGTTGTTGATGGCGGCATAGGCGTTGGTCATATCGAGCAGGGTTTGCTCGTAGGCGCCAATGGCAAGGGGATAGAAGTGGCCGAGCTCGTGGGTGAGCCCAATGCCCAAACTCTTGGCTGTTTCAATCACCTTGTCGAAGCCCAATTGCTGTAGCAGGCCCACCGCCACGGTGTTGAGGGAGTTCTGCATTGCCCCCACCATCGTGATCGCGCCGAGGTAACGGTTGCCGAAGTTGCGCGGGCAGTAGCCGGCCGAGCAGCGGGGTTTG
>CANHGA010000198.1 GCA_947460085.1 Synechococcaceae cyanobacterium | reverse complement strand
GGAGACCGAACTCACCACCGGTGGCGTCGAAAGCCGCCGCCATCGGGTGGAGGGCGAAACCCTCGACGGCTGCGGCCTGGCCATCGGCGGCTACCCGCGTTTTCGCTACGACGCCAGTGGTGGCAAGGGCCTGGCCACCCTCGGCCCCTTGGGCGGCGATGGTTTCCAGAGCGTGCGGTTCGAGACGAGCTCCCTGCAGATTCCCGATCTGGAGGTCCGCACCACCCGGGTGTTGGGCTTGCCCCTGCCGCCGGGGCTGCGCATCGCCATCGTTCCCGAGCGGCTCGACGGCAGCCTCAACGCCAGCAGCGGTGCGGTTCACCTGCACTTTCGTGCCCGCTTCTTCTTTCGGGTGGGCCGTCTCTACCGGGCCCCGGCCCTGTTGGTGGAGACCGAACTCACCACCGGTGGCGTCGAAAGCCGCCGCCATCGGGTGGAGGGCGAAACCCTCGACGGGCAGGGGAACGCCCTTTTGGTGGGGGTTGCCCAGGTGCTCCCCAGCGGCGAAGGCTGGTTCGATCGCTTCCTGGGTCTGCCCGATGAGGCCCTGGCCCTGCTGCGCTGCCGTTTTCATAATCTGGAGCCCACGCCTTCCCGCTGAACCCCCAGCTGAACCCTCCGATGCGCACCCTGCCGCTGAAGCTCGGCCCTGGCAGCGACCTGCGCCGCAGCCTGGAGCTGCTGGCGATCGAGCAGGGCGCCACCGGATTCGTGCTGGGTGTGGTGGGGAACCTCTCCCGGGCCGCCTTCCAGTGCGCCGGCCGCTCCGGGCCCACCATCCTCGAGGGGGATCTGGAGATCATCACCCTGCAGGGCACCGTGGCGCCTGACGGGGTCCACCTGCACTTGAGCCTTTCTGATAGCGATTGCCAGGTGTGGGGCGGCCACCTGGAGCCCGGCACCCTGGTGCTCAAGGGGGCCGATCTGCTGGTGGGCTTCCTGCAGGACAGCCCCCCAGCTCCCCCGGCTCAACCCGCGGTAGAGGTGGCGGTGTTACCCGGTTGCCCCTGGTCGCAACGGGCCCTGCGCATCCTGCGCACCCTCGGTATCCCCCATCAGGTCACCACCATCAGTGGCGACGCCGAGTTCGGGGCCCTGGAGCAACGCACCGGCAGCGGCTTGCTGCCCCAGGTTTTTATCGATGGCCAGTTCATCGGCGGCTACGACGAGCTCGCCGATCTCCAGGGGCGCGGCGGGCTGGAGCGGCTGCGGCAGCCCTAGGTTTTCGGCCATGCCGATCATCCGCGCCGAGGGGCTCACCAAGACCTACCGGGTGGCCGACAAGCAGCCCGGACTGCGCGGCACCCTGCGCCACTTCTTCGCCCGCCGCAGCCGGGAGGTGCCGGCCGTGAAGGACGTGAGCTTTTCGATTGAAGCGGGCGAAATCGTGGGCTTCCTCGGCCCCAATGGCGCCGGCAAAACCACCACCCTCAAGATGCTCAGTGGCCTGATTCACCCCACCGCCGGCACGGTGGAGGTGGCGGGCCATGTGCCCTACCGCCGCCAGGGCAACTTTCTGCGCAGCATCTCCCTGGTGATGGGTCAGAAGCAGCAGCTGATCTGGGACCTACCGCCCCTGGATTCCCTGCGGGTCAATGCCGCCGTCTATGGCCTCGACGACGCTAGAGCCAAGCGGCGCATCACCGAGCTGGCCGAGATGCTCGAACTGGGGGATGAACTCAGCCGGCCGGTGCGCAAGCTGTCGCTCGGGGAGCGCATGAAGGCGGAGCTGCTGGCGGCCCTGCTGCACCGCCCGTCCGTGCTGTTTCTCGATGAACCCACCCTCGGCCTCGATGTGAACGCCCAGGCCCGGGTGCGCGATTTCCTCGCCGACATCAACCGCCGCACCGGCACCACCGTGCTGCTCACCAGCCATTACATGGGGGACATCACCGCCCTCTGCCCGCGGGTGCTGCTGATCCACCAGGGCCATCTGTTCCACGATGGCCCCCTCGACGAGCTCACCGAACGGCTCGCCCCCTGCCGCGAAGTGCGGCTGGAGCTGAAGGATCCCGCCCCAGCGGAGGCCTTCGCCGGCTATGGCGCGGTGGAATCCTGCCAGGGCCACCAGGTGCGCTTGCTGATTCCCAGGGATCGACTCACCGCGGCGGTGGCCCGCCTACTGGCCGATTTTGCCGTGGTGGATCTGGAGGTGAGCGAGCCGCCGGTGGAGGAATTGATCGGTCGCCTGTTCCGCCAGGGGGTGGTGGCATGAGCCGATCACCCCTGGTCCATGGCCTGCGGGTGGCCCGGGCGCTGTTCACCAGCCAGTACGCCCTGATGCTGGAGTACCGCGCCGAGATTGCCCTCTGGGCCCTCTCTGGCGTCCTGCCCCTGATCATGCTGGGTGTCTGGAATGGCTCCGGTGCCGGCGCCGACGCGGGCCTCAGCCCCCTGCAGCTGGGCCGCTACTTCCTGGCTGCCTTTGTGGTGCGCCAGTTCACGATCGTCTGGGTGATCCAGGCCTTTGAGGAGGACAACCTCCAGGGCCGCCTGTCTCCCTACCTGCTCCAACCCCTGCCGCCCCTGTGGCGCTACCTGGCCGCCCACCTGGCCGAGCAGGTCACCCGGCTGCCCTTTGTGGTGGTGATCCTGGCGCTCGTGGCGCTGGTGCTGCCGGGCACCCTCTGGTGGCCCTCCCCGCTCAGCTTTTTGCTGGCGGTGGTGGCCACCCACCTGGTGTTTCTGCTGCGCTTTTTGATCCAGAGCCTGATCACCATGGCCTGTTTCTGGAGCGAACGGGCCGCAGCCCTGGAGCGGTTGCAGATGATCCCCTACTTGTTTCTTTCCGGGCTGGTGGCGCCCCTGGAAACCTTTCCAGAGGGCATGCGGGCCTTGGCGTTTGCCACCCCCTTCCCTTGGATGATCTGGTTCCCTGCCCGCCTGCTAAGCGGTGGGGAGGTGGATGTGGCCGCCGGCTTTGGGGCCCTGCTCGCCTGGATCGCCCTACTTCTTCCGCTCACCCTGCTGCTTTGGAAGGCCGGCATCCGCCGCTATTCGGCGATGGGGGCCTGATGGCGAAGGTTGTGGCGAAGAGCCTGGCGACGTTCCGGCGTTATCAGCGCACCCTGGCCCGTTTCTGGGCCACCTCCCTGACGGCGGAGCTGGAGTACCAGGCCAATTTTTTGATTGAGCTGCTGTCGGTGGGCGGCAACCTGGCGGGCAGTGTGTTCCTGTTGTCGTTGTTCTTCGGCCACGGCCGCAGCCTCGGCGGCTGGAGCTGGAACCAGGCGCTGGTGGTGCTGGGGGTCTACACCCTGCTCGATGGCCTCACCAGCACGGTGCTGCAGCCCAACCTCAGCACGATCGTGACCCACGTGCGCACGGGCACCTTGGATTTTGTGTTGCTCAAGCCGATCGACAGCCAATTCTGGCTTTCGGCCCGCACCTTCTCCCCCTGGGGCCTACCCGGGGTGGTGATGGGTCTGGGGCTGATGGCGGTGGCGGCCGTGCGCGCTGGGGCCAGGCCGGGGCCCGAGGCCCTGCTGCAGGTGGCGGTGCTGCTGATCGCCAGTGCCGTGATCTTGTATTCGCTCTGGTTCGTGCTCGCGGCCACCAGCATCTGGTTTGTGAAGGTGTGGAATGCCACCGAGGTGCTGCGCTCCGCCCTGGTGGCGGGCCGCTATCCGGTGGCGGCCTACCCCGCCGGCCTGCGCACCTTCTTCACCCTGGTGCTGCCGGTGGCCTTCCTGACCACCGTGCCCGCCGAAGCGATCCTGGGCACCGGCAGCAGCCAGTGGTTGCTGGCATCGGTGGTGGTGGCGGTGGTGTCCCTGGCTCTCAGCCGCTGGTTTTGGGGCTTCGCCCTGCGCTTCTACACCTCGGCATCGAGCTGAGGGCCCCCTCATCGCCCCAGGCGGGCAAGATCTCAGCCCAATACTGCGTCTATTAGCGCTGCATCGGCCTCCAGGTTGGAGGTGACGCTGCGCACGTCATCGAG
>CANHGA010000197.1 GCA_947460085.1 Synechococcaceae cyanobacterium | reverse complement strand
CCCAATGCCCCTACTGCGGAGTGGGCTGTGGCTTGGAGCTGAAGCAGCCCCTAGAGCCAGGGGGCCATTGGATTGCCAGAGGTGATCGCCACCATCCCTCCTCCCTTGGCCAGGTCTGTGTCAAAGGGGCCACGGTGGGTGAAACCCTGGACCACAACCGCCTCACAACGCCCCTCTGGCGTTCAAGCACCGATCAAGCCTTTGAGTCCATTAGTTGGGAGCGGGCCTTCTCAATTTTGGTGGAGCGGATTCAGGCAACGTTGGCCTCAAAGGGTCCCCAGGCTTTGGCGATTTACGGCTCGGGTCAATTCTTGGCTGAGGATTATTACGTTGCTAACAAGTTGCTGAAGGGTGCCATTGGCAGCAACAATTTTGATGCGAACTCCAGGCTGTGCATGAGTTCGGCTGTATCCGGCTATGCCAGGAGCTTGGGCTCAGATGGTCCGCCCTGCTGCTACGACGACCTCGATCTGGCCGACCTTGTTGTTTTGATCGGAACTAACACCGCGGAATGCCACCCGGTGTTATTTCAGCGCCTGTTGAAGCGCAAGCGCAAACAAGGAGATGCCTTTCGCCTTGTGGTTGTCGACCCGCGGGCCACGGCAACGAGTGATGCGGCCAATCTGCATCTTGCGATTCATCCCGGAACCGACCTCGCCCTTCTCTGTGGTGTGGGCCATTTGCTGTTGAGCCATGGCGGGATTGACCAAGCTTTTGTGGACGCCCATACCGAGGGCTTTGCCGAACTCAGGGCCCTTTGGCGTGAATGGACACCGCAACGGGTCAGTGCCCTGTGCGGGATCACAACAGAGCAGCTGGTTCAACTTGCCGATTGGTGGATAGCCAGTGCCCAGGTGCTCAGCCTCTGGTCCATGGGTGTCAACCAAAGCCGGGAGGGAACGGCCACGGTTTCTGGAATCATCAACCTGCACCTCGCTACCGGTCAAATTTGCCGTGCCGGCGCCGGTCCTTTTTCCCTAACGGGTCAACCCAATGCCATGGGTGGTCGCGAGGTGGGGGGCCTGTCCCAGCTGTTGCCTGGCTATCGAGCGGTGGCCAACCCCGAGCATCGGGCCGCCGTTGAGCAGCACTGGGGCTTCCCAACTGGATCGATCAGTGACACCCCTGGCTTGGCCGTGGGTCAGCAGATCGATGCCATGGAACGGGGCGATTTGGATCTCTGGTGGGTGGCTGCCACCAATCCCCTGGTGAGCATGCCGTCGCTGGATCGGGTGCGGGCTGCGGCAGCCCGTTGCCCTCTGGTGGTGTTGACAGAGGCCTATGCGGGCACCGAAACGGAATCGGTGGCCCACTTGCTGTTGCCGGCCGCCCAATGGAGCGAGAAGCAGGGGGTGATGGTGAACTCGGAGCGGCGGGTCACGCTGTGCCAGGCCTTTCGTGAACCCCCTGGAGAAGCCCGAGCCGATTGGGCCATTTTTGCGGAGCTTGGTCGCAGGCTTGGCTTTGAGGAGCAGTTTTCCTATGGATCTTCCGCAGAGGTGTATGCCGAATTCGCCGGCCTCACCGGGGGCAGGGTTTGCGATGTGAGTGGCTTAAGCCATCAGTTGCTTCAAAGCCATGGACCCCAGCAATGGCCGTTCCCAGCAGGTACTGAAGCTGGGGGTGGGGTGGCACGGCTCTACACAGACCATGCGTTTCCAACGGCGACAGGCCGCGCCCGCTTGCTTGCCGAAGCACCGCTTGGTTTGGCAGAGCCACCCTGTGCGATGTATCCCCTTGTTTTAACCGTGGGGCGCTATCTGGGGCATTGGCACACCATGACCCGCACCGCCAAAGTGAAGCGTTTGGTTAAGCAACATCCCGAGGCCTTGCTTGAGGTCCACCCCTTGGATGCACGCCGGCACGGCCTTCAGGATGGCCAATGGGCTGAAGTGCGCTCGCGCCGGGCCAGCATTAAGGCCAGGGTCTTGGAAACCGACCGGATTCGTGAGGGCACGGTGTTCCTTCCCATGCATTGGGGAGCTAGCCAGGCCACACCGTGTGAAGCCAACAGACTCATGCACGAAGAGGCTTGCGTGCATTCCAAGCAGCCTGAATTGAAGGCGAGTGCTGTGACCATTGTGCCGGCTTGATTCGAGTACTGGCTTAATTCAATTCAGTTTTTGGTGTCAATGAAGTGCAATGGCTTGAATGGCTTGGCAGAAAACAATAAAAAGCCCCCCGTTTCCGGGAGGCTTGCAGGTGTGTGAGGAGTGCCTTGTTGTTCTGAAGATCAGAATTTGAAGGTGGTTTGGATCACGCCACCGAGGCCGGAGAACGTGGTGCCGTTGGCGGCATTACCCGATCCACCGCCTGTAGCGGAACGGGTAGTGGAAATACCAGTTCCGTAGAAGAGGGTGGGTGTGATCGAGATGTTGTCGGAGACCTGGAAGCGGTAGAACCACTCAATCAACCAAGGATCAGACTGGGCTGGGGTGTTGGAGAAGGAAGGCTGACCAAATGCCACACCGGCAGCATTGCCCTTGATGAAGGCGTTATCCCACTGGAAGCCTGCAAACCAGGACGCTGAGCTACGTGGGCTAGTAGCAGTACTGGCTAGATCATTGGAAACAAAGTTGTAGCCGTAGCCAGCACTAATCGAGGGGAACCAACCAGTCTTAATGGGCTGCCAATAGGCGTTGAAAGCGATCGAACTCGATGACGAATTCACTCCTAGTGGTTGCCCCGCGGATCCATTGCCATCACGCATGCTAGTGGCTGTTGTGCCATAGCGATAGCCAACGGCAGCACCCCAATTAGGAGCAGCGTAGCCAATCTGAGTCAACCAGTTAAGGCCTGATTTCGAGTTGAAGACACCATAGTTGCTATCCGCACCGGAAGCGCCAAGATTGGATGTTGGTAAGCAAGTGCCACCAACACAGTTGTTCCCACTGACGACATAGTTGGTGTTAACCAGGAAAGCTCCCTTACCCTTCTTAACCTTCTGCTTCCACTGGAAGCCGACGCCTTGGCCGGTGGCCTTGTTGTAGGTACCGGAGGCACCGATGGTTGTGAAGAAGTCGAGCACGTCGGACTTGTAGGCCGTGGCCAGCCAAGCCATTTCGGTGTTTCGCACCAGCGCGCCGACGGTCAACTTGATCGACTTGTCTTTGCCAACGGGGAACTGGTAGTACAGACGATCGAGGTAGACAGCGTTGTTGTAAGTCTCAGCCTTGTCGAGCTTGAAGGGCTGGGTGGAGCTGCTAAAGGGAAGGGCCGAGAAGTTGCCAGAGCGCAGACGGGTGCGCAGCAAATCCTGACCGGTGTAGCTGGTATCGAAGTTTAGGCGCAGGTCATAGTTGAAGGTTGTATTTCCTTGCTTGCGCTTGCTGTCAGCAGTGCCAGTATTTGAGCTGTAACCGGGGATCCCACCCAGGATCATGCTGACTTCACCCTTGAGCTTGGTGGTGGTGGAGAACTGCTGGGCTTGGAGTTTGCCCACCTTGCTCTCGAGGCCGTCTACCCGGCCCTTGAGGGTGGCGAGTTCGGCTTTGAACTCGTTTATCAGTCGCTGCAGATCGTCGGTGACCTCGCTTACGCGATCGAGGCATGCATTCAGCAGTGCGGCGGCTTCGAAACGGGTCATCGCATTGCCGCCTTTGAAGCTACCGTCTGGGTAGCCAGCCACGCAGCCATACTTTTCCACCAAGTTGCTCAGAGCTTGGTAGGCCCAATCGGTGGGCTTGACGTCAGAAAATTGAGAGACGTTGGTCACTTGGTTTTTTGATTCCCAAGCCCTAAAGGTGTCTATGTTTTGTTGGTTCATGTACTCGTTCACAGCGTTATTACCGCTCAGTGAAGCGAGTTCTTGGGCTGGCGCCGCCAGTGGGGCAATGAAGCCAGTTGTTGCAATGGCAATGAAAAACTTTTTGGATGCTTTCATCGGTCCTCACACCGTGAATGATTAAATTCGCGGGATCAGAAAAAAGCCCCTAGGGCCTAACAGCGTATGCTCATTAGGCTTGGGTTATGAAAACATT
>CANHGA010000196.1 GCA_947460085.1 Synechococcaceae cyanobacterium | reverse complement strand
GGCTCTTCCGGTCTAAAGCACGACGCCCAGTATTTTTGGGTTTCAAACGTGGGCTCTTCCGGTCTAAAGCACGACGCCCAGTATTTTTGGGTTTCAAACGGCTGGTGGCTGGGGTAGCGGCATTGATGGGTCGAATAGTTGGAATCGACCTAGGCACCACAAACTCTGTGGTGGCTGTGCTGGAGGGGGGACGCCCCCAGGTGATCGCCAGTGCGGAAGGGACGCGCACCACCGCCTCCGTTGTGGGCTTCAACCGCGACCAGGAGTTGCTGGTGGGTCAGTTGGCCCGGCGCCAACTCGTATTGAACCCCCGCAACACCTTTGCCAATTTGAAGCGGTTTGTGGGGCGCCAGTGGGACGAGCTCGAGGAGAGCAGCCTGTCGGTGCCCTACACGGTCAGGGCCAATGACCAGGGCAACGTGCGGGTGGTGTGCCCCGCCACCGAACGGGAATACGCCCCGGAGGAGTTGGTCGCCAGCATCCTGCGCAAGTTGGTGGACGATGCCTCCACCTACCTCGGCGAGCCGGTGGAGGCCGCGGTCATCACGGTGCCCGCCTACTTCAATGACGCCCAGCGCCAGGCGACCAGGGATGCGGGTCGCCTAGCCGGCATCGAGGTGGAGCGGATCCTCAACGAACCCACCGCGGCAGCCCTGGCCTATGGCTTTGACCGCAGCAGCGTCAAACGGGTGCTGGTGTTCGACCTGGGCGGCGGAACCTTTGACGTGTCGATTTTGCGCATCGCCCAGGGGGTGTTCGATGTCAAGGCCACCAGCGGAGACACCCAGCTGGGCGGCAACGACTGGGACCGGCGCATTGTCGATTGGTTGGCCGACGCCTTCCAGGCCGAGAACGCCATCGACCTGCGGCGTGACCGCCAAGCCCTACAGCGCCTGAGTGAGGCAGCAGAAAAAGCCAAGCAAGAACTCTCTGGGGTGCTCACCACCCCCATCTCCCTGCCCTTTATCGCCACGGGTCCTGATGGCCCCCTGCATATCGAAACCAGCCTGGAGCGCCGCACCTTCGAATCCCTCTGCCCAGACCTGCTGGATCGGCTGCTGAGGCCGGTTCAACGGGCCCTGCGGGATTCGGGACTGGCAGCCGATGACATCGACGATGTGGTGCTGGTCGGTGGCTCGAGCCGCATGCCCATGGTGCAAGAGATGGTGCGCACCCTGATCCCCTTGGAACCCTGCCAATCGGTGAACCCCGATGAGGTGGTCGCCATCGGCGCAGCCGTTCAAGCCGGGATTCTCACCGGTGAGCTGCGCGACTTGATGCTCAATGACGTCACCCCCCTATCCCTTGGCCTCGAAACCATTGGCGGGGTGATGAAGGTCCTGATCCCCCGCAACACCTCGATCCCGGTTCGCAAAAGCGACCTCTTCAGCACCTCAGAACCCAATCAAAACTCCGTAGAAATCCACGTGCTCCAAGGAGAGCGCCAGATGACGGAGGGCAACAAATCGCTGGGCCGCTTCCGCCTCTCGGGCATTCCTCCGGCCCCCCGGGGCGTGCCCCAGGTCCAGGTGTCCTTCGACATCGATGCCAATGGCCTGCTGCAGGTTTCCGCCACCGATCGGACCACCGGCCGCCAGCAGAGCGTCACGATCCAAGGGGGCTCCAACCTCAGCGAAGAGGAGATCACCCAGCTGCTCCAGGAGGCGGAACAGAAAGCCACCGAAGACCGCCGCAAACGGGCGGAGGTCGACCGCAGCAACCGGGCCCAAACCCTGGTGGCCCAGGCCGAGCGCCGCCTGCGGGATGCCTCCCTCGAGCTGGGTCCCTATGGGGCCGAGCGCCAACAGCGCTCCGTCGAAATGGCCGTGCGGGAGGTTCAGGACCTCCTGGCCCTCAACTCCAAGGCCGAAAACGACCTGGCGGATCTGGACATGGCCGTGAGCCAATTGCAGGAAGCCCTGTTTGGCCTCAACCGGAGGCTGATGACGGAACGGCGCTCCGAGCAAGGCCCCCTGCAGGGCCTGAAAAACACCCTGGGCTCCCTGAAAGACGAATTGTTCGCCGACGACGACTGGGATGACTGGAATCGCCCAGGCAACGATCCCTGGTCGATGCCGCCCCCCCGCTTTGGCGGTGATTTCGATCGCCGCTCCAGCTACGAACGCAATACCTACGAGCGCAGTGGTTTAGAGCGCAATAGCTACGAGCGCAACAGTTTTGACAACCAGCGCTACGACAGGACTCCCGGAGCGGATAGGGAATCCCAGGTTTGGCAGCCAGCCCCAGACCAATGGCGCGAGCCTGCCCCGAAAAGCCCCTACAGGGATGACGACCCCTGGGGCGACAGGTGACGTCTGTGACCCGCAGTCCAACGAGCCCGGATTACTGGTCGGTCTTGGGGCTTTCCCCCGGAGCCGATGGCAGCAGCTTGAAGCGGGCCTTTCGAACCCAGGCCAGGCGCTGGCATCCCGATCTCAACGCCAACGACCCGAGGGCTGAAGACCAATTCAAGTTGGTGAATGAGGCCTACGCGGTGCTCTCTGACCCGCTCAAAAGGCAGGTCTGGGAGGCTGCCCATGGGGAGATTTCAGACGGCGCAGCTGCCGGTAGCGATGGTGATCCCTTCGCCAGGGGCTTTCCCAACTTTGAGGACTACCTCGCCGAATTGTTTGGCGACCGCCGGGCCAAGCGGCGGGAGCGGCAGAGCAGCGATGGGCCGGATCGGGTTACGGATCAAGTTGGGGAGCAGGTTAGGGAGCGGGCCCCAGAAGGCCCTCCCGCTGGCCAGGTGGCGACGGCACCGGCCGCCCCGCCGCCAGTGGCGGCTACCACCGATTTGGAATCCATGGTGGAGCTCACGCCTGAGCAGGCCCTCCAGGGTGAGCGCATTGAGCTCGAGCTCGCCAATGGCACCTGCATTGAGGTGTGGACACCACCCTTCGCCGGGGATGGCTGGCGATTGCGACTGGAGGGGGTGGCCGCGGGCGGAGCCGATCACTTCCTGCAGCTGCGGGTGCGGACCGCCGACGGACTCCGGGTTGATGGGCTGCGGATTCTCTACAAGCTGGAACTCACACCTGCTGAGGCGGCCCTGGGCTGTGGTGTGGTTGTACCAACCCTGCGCGGGCCTGTGAAAATGACCGTACCTGCGGGGTCCTCGAGCGGTCGCCTGCTCCGCCTTCGGGGTCGGGGTTTGGAGTGGTCCGACCAGCGCGGCGACCAGCTCGTTGAGATCAAGATCGTGGTGCCCGAGGAGCTGAGTGAGGCAGAGGTCGCCCTTTACCGCCGGCTCGAAGAACTGGCCCAGGGGGCCTGAGGCTCCAGACCGGTGAGAGACTGAAGCCAACCTTGAGCCTCAATCGCGCCCCCATGTCGGTGCATGTCCTCCTTTTCGATTCCGGCAGCGACCAGGAGGGAATCCATTCGCTCGAGCTGAATGGCCGCACGGTGGTGTTGCTGTTTGAGGATCGCGATGACGCTGAGCGTTACGCCGGCCTGCTGGAAGCCCAGGACTTCCCCATTCCCACGGTGGAACTCTTGGATCGCGAAGAAATGGAATTGTTTTGCAGCCAGGCTGGCTACGAGGCTCGCTTTGTTCCCTCTGGCTTCCTGCCAGAAAGTGCGGAAGATCGCCTGTTCATCGCGCCCCCAGAGCGCAACATGGACGTGGCCAATTGGCAGGATTCCGACGACGGAACGGCCGACAGTGAAAAACCCATGGCTGAATCGATCGAAGGCGCCGATCCCCAGCTCGAGGCCTTTCGCCGCCAACTCGAGGGCCTGCTGTGAGCCTGCCGATCCAAGGCGATCGCGGTCACCTGCTAACGGAACAGCCCCATCCATCCAGTGAGACCCTCGACCAGCTCGGCACCAAAGCCCTGGTTGACCTGTTTTTGCAGAACGACCTCGATGCCCAGCGGGCCGTCGAGGCCGCCGGCGAGGCCCTGGCTGAGGCCATCGACCAGGTGGCCGCCAGGCTAAGCAAGGGCGGGCGCCTGTTTTATCTGGGTGCCGGCACCTCGGGCCGGCTTGGGG
>CANHGA010000195.1 GCA_947460085.1 Synechococcaceae cyanobacterium | reverse complement strand
TCAATAGGTTGGATGGCCATATAGCGAGCCTCCGCTTCCCGCTGCCATTGTTGGGCTGTGTAGAGAACTTATAGTGCGTGGCGGTCACGGCAGGGTAATTCCACGCGCAGCTGAACTTCATCGACATAGGGGAAACCCTTCAAACACTGGGACTGAACCAAGTGCCAGCTCTCATGCAGCAGGGTGTTCGTTTGGTAGCCGCGGGAACACACCACCACCTGCCTGCGGCCGCGCACATCCAGGCCAAACAAATTCCGCTCGCTGCATCGGGGATGCTCAAGGAGCACAGACACTCCCCGTTCCTCCAACTGCTGACGCGCAAGGTCGAAGGATGACTCCGCCCAGGCCATGCTGGGCAACAGCAACAGGGCCGTCAGTGATCGCGCAATGGCTTTCAATTCAGGCCCGAACAATGGATGAGAAGGTTTAAAGCCCTTGCATCGGGGTTGGGCCCGATCAGCTATGCCAAGGTTGTAACTATCGATCTTTATTCATCAACGCGTGCACTTCGTGGCATCGGCAAAGGTGACCGACTTGTATCGATCATTCACAGTCAGGAATGCCACGCAGCGCTTCTTGTCAAGCATGTAGGTGAGTGTGCCCTCCGAGACCTGTTCTGCGCTGATGTACTTGGTGCCCCGAATGATAAAACCAAGTGCTGCTGAGACCGGGGTTGCTCCCACCAAGTATTGGAGATCGGGAACCGGTGGTCCTAAAACAAGGCTGCTACTCGGGTAGCCATTGGAACTGCTTCCACCGTTCGCACTATTGGTTTTGACGATGAGCTTGCGGGTGCGATTGCCATCGCTCCAGCTGAAGGTGCCCTTAGCGCCTTTGTCTTCAAAGAGCACGTTAGTGAAACCACCAAAACCATTGTCAAGCCGCAGGTTTTGCCTGTTCGGACCGACGAATCTGAAGCTGTTTCCATTATCGAGCTTCACGACAAAACTGACTTGGCCATTCTCAAGTTTTTCCCTCACGGTGCAGTCATCCTCGTAAAGGATGGAGCCGTTCTCGCTCAAGCGGCACTCTGCTTCCGATTTGGCCGTGGTCTGGGCTTGGCTTGGGATGCTCAGGGACATCACCGCACCAAGAAGGGCTGCAAACACTGGCTTTAGTGGTTTAGTCATGCCTGAGTCGAACCGATTCGCACTTTCGTATCGTGGGCCATGGAACGCCCGGCTACCAGATCCATTTACCAATAGTTGTGCGGCAATTCAATCCAGGCAGGAGGGTTGCATGGTGGGGATGGAGGGGAGCTCGGGGATCGCTAAGGGCTTAGGCCTCCTGTTGTTGGCAGCGGGGGTGGGCAGTTGCACGGCCCTTGATACTCCGACCAGGAACGACAACGGCCTGCGGGTCAGAGGGGCTGGCGCCACGTTTCCTGCGCCCCTCTATCAGCGCTGGTTCACCCATCTCTTGGTTCGGGAGGGTTTGGCAGTCAGTAATGAGTTGATAGACATAGGGGCTTTCTAGCTATGGATTACCAATATTGTGCGCATAGTAAGACTGACCGCCGACATCCTCACGGATCGCACGACTTTGTTGATGCCCTGCACAACTAGAGGTTCGCTCAGCTCGCTCATACGCTGAACCAGGCCATGCCGATTCGTAAAGGAATCCCAGGGCTGGAATTTTCTCTAAACAATCTGAATAAGGTTCGTGAAACCGTTATCAGCTCCAACGGGCCCCGGGAACATGTCTGAGTTGAAGTGCCCGTTCAGTGGTCAGGTGGGAGCGGTGACCCCCGCCGGCGGCACCACCAACGACCAGTGGTGGCCCGATCAGATCAAGGTGGGCCTGCTGCATCAGCACCATCCGGCCTCCAATCCCCTGGGGGCTGACTTCGACTACGCCAAAGCCTTTGCCGGGCTCGATTACGCCGCCCTCAAGGCCGATCTACGGGCGCTGATGACCGATTCCCAAGACTGGTGGCCGGCGGACTGGGGCCATTACGGAGCCCTGTTCATTCGCCTGGCCTGGCACAGCGCCGGCACCTACCGGATGGCGGATGGCCGCGGGGGCTCAGGCCATGGCAACCAACGCTTTGCACCGCTCAACAGCTGGCCCGACAACACCAACCTCGACAAGGCCCGGCGGCTGCTGTGGCCCCTCAAGCGCCGTTATGGCACGGCCATCTCCTGGGCCGATCTGATCGTTCTTGCTGGCACCGAAGCGTTGGAGTCGATGGGCTTCCCCACCCTGGGCTTTGCCGCTGGTCGCACCGACATCTGGCAGCCGGAAGAGGATGGGTTCTGGGGCAAGGAAACCACCTGGCTCGGCGATGAACGCCACGCCGCCGATGGATCCCTGGACCAACCCCTGGCGGCCGTCGAGATGGGGTTGATCTACGTCAACCCCGAGGGGCCCCATGGCCAGCCCGATCCCGTGGCCTCCGGCCGGGATGTGCGGGACACCTTTGCCCGCATGGGCATGACCGTGGAGGAAACCGTGGCCCTGGTGGCTGGTGGCCACACCTTCGGTAAATGCCACGGGGCGGCGCCTGCCAGCAACCTGGCGGCCGAACCGGAAGGGGCGCCGCTGGAGGCCCAGGGCCTGGGCTGGTCCAACCGCTTCGGCAGTGGCAAGGGGGAGCACACGATCACCAGTGGCATTGAAGGGGCCTGGAAACCCAACCCCACCCAATGGGACCAGGGCTACTTCGAGATGATGTTCACCTACGAGTGGGAGCTCACCAAGAGCCCGGCCGGCGCCTGGCAGTGGGTGGCTAAGGATGTGCGCCCTGAGCACCTGATCCCCGATGCCCACGTGCCGGGGTTGCGCTCGGCGCCAATCATGACCACCGCCGATCTCTCCCTGCGCCATGACCCGATCATGGAGCCGATCGCCCGGCGTTTCCACCGGGATCAAGAGGCCTTTGCCGACACCTTCGCCCGGGCCTGGTTCAAGCTGACCCACCGCGATCTGGGCCCCCGCTCCCGCTACCTCGGCCCCGACGTGCCGGCCGAGGAGCAGAGCTGGCAGGATCCCCTCCCTGCCGTCGACCATCCCCTGGTGGATGGCGCCGATTTGGCTGCCTTGAAGCAACAGATCCTGGCTGTGGGCCTCACGGTGCCGGAATTGGTGGCCACCGCCTGGGCCTCAGCCTCCAGCTTCCGCGGCTCCGACAAACGGGGCGGCGCCAATGGGGCTCGGATTCGGCTCCAGCCCCAGCGCACCTGGGAGGTGAACGATCCCGAGCAACTTTCCCGGGTGCTGACGCAACTGGAAGCCGTGCAGGCAGCCTTCAACGGCAGCCAATCCGGCGGCAAGCGCATCTCCCTGGCGGATCTGATCGTGCTAGCCGGTGGTGCAGCAATTGAGCAGGCCGCCGCCGCCGCTGGTCACAGCGTGGTGGTGCCCTTCCGGCCAGGACGCACCGATGCCAGCGCGGAGCAGACCGACAGCGCGGCCTTCAATGTGCTCAAGCCCCTGGCCGATGGCTTCCGCAACTGGCAGCGGGCCGATGTGCCGATTCACGCCGAAGAACTGCTGCTGGATCGGGCCCAGCAGTTGGGCTTGAGTGCGCCCGAGCTCACGGTGTTGGTGGGCGGGCTCCGGGTGCTGGGGGCCAACAGCGGCGGTAGCAGCCACGGCGTCTTTAGCGATCGCGTGGGCGTGTTGAGCACGGATTTCTTTGTGAACCTGCTCGCCATGGATACCGTTTGGGGTCCGGGCACGGGAGCAAACGCCTACGAAGGCCGCAGCCGGCTCGATGGCAGCCTGCGCTGGACCGCCACCCGGGCCGATCTCGTCTTTGGCTCCAACAGCCAGCTCCGAGCCATCGTGGAGGTCTATGCCCAGGACGACGGCACCGAGCGTTTCATCCACGACTTCGTGAATGCCTGGGTGAAGGTGATGGAACTGGACAGGTTTGATCTGGAGCGGCCCGGCAGCCCTTAAGGCCTTTGGCCAGAAACCCAGGGATGGCTCCTGCCTAGAAAACAGAGCGGTTGACGCCGAAGTTCAACAAACAAAGCAACAACCCGACAACGATGACCAACTCCCAGGCCTGGTTGACAC
>CANHGA010000194.1 GCA_947460085.1 Synechococcaceae cyanobacterium | reverse complement strand
TGGGAGCCCGGCGATCTCGATCTGGCCAGCTTCCTGGCCAACGACGACATCCGCACCGGCTACCACCTGACCCGCTGGATGGATGAGGGGCCCGAGGAATTGGCCGATCCCTGCGGTCGCCTGCTGGAACGGCGCCTGCTCAAGGCAACGGAGGTGAGTCAGCTCAGCCAGGAGCAGCGGCTGCAAGTGCTTGCTGAAGCGGGCCAACTCGCCGAAGAAGTGGGCTTTGCCGCCGAACGCAGTTGCGGGCTCCAGCAGCGCCAAAGCCGTGGGTACCACCCCTATAAGGGCGGAATCAGGCTCTGGGATGGCCAGAACCTGCAGGCCCTCGAACAGCGCTCGAACCTGGTGCAAAGCCTGACCCATCCGGTGGAGCTGGCCTGGCTGATCCATCCGGCCGAGGTGGCCCCTAGGTTGCGTCGGTTGCTGACCAGCTGATGGGAGCTGAACTCATCCCCAGCGAGGCTGGCCCCGGTTACCAGCGGTTGGTGCTGCCCGATGGCCCTGCCTCTGGCAGTTCCCTAGGTCGTGCGGTGTCGCTGGTGCAGGCGGCCCTTGGCCAGGCCGCCCTCGGCCAGAGCCCTATAGGCCCCCTGGAACTGGTGGCGGGGGCCTGGCTCCTCACCCTGCGGGAGCTTCGGGCCATCAGGGCCGGGGCCGAAGGCCATGGCTGGGAGCTGGTGGCCCTCAGCAGCTGCAATCGCCGCACCCTGGTAGCTGCCAGGGGCCTGGGATTGGAAGCCCGCTACCAGGAGCCCACGCCCAGCCAGGGCGGCGAAACCATACCGAGCGGGGGATCCCCCCAGCCTGGCCGGCAGCTCACGGTGCACCAGGGCACCTTGAGATCGGGGGACCACCTCGAGGCGGAGGGGACGGTTCTGGTGCTCGGTGATGTCAATCCCGGCGCCCGGATCAGCGCCGGCGCCCACGTGCTGGTGTGGGGCAAATTGCGCGGCGTTGCCCATGCCGGGCATGGGGGCGACCAAACGGCCCGCATCGTGGCCCTGCAACTCAGGCCCCTGCAATTGCGCATCGCCAATGCGGTGGCCCGGGGGCCTGAGGGCCTTCCCCCCGATGGCTTTGCCGAGGAAGCTCGGCTGGTGGATGGGGTGATTCAGATCGATCCAGCCCCCCCAAGCTGGCCTAGTAGCGACTGATCCAGCCCAGGCCGCCCAGCACCCCCGCCAAGCCCATGAACCACAGGGGCGAGATCTTGGTGCGCAGCATCAAAAAGCAGACCACCACCGACACCCCATAGGCCAAGGGGGTGTGGTCGGCGGTTTGGAGGATTTTCAGACCCACCGCAAACAGGATCCCGAGGGTGATGGGCCCCATGCCCCGCTCAAAGGCCACCCGCCACGGCGAATCCTTGAACTTGCTCCAACTCAAGGACGCCACCACCATCACCAAGGTGGAGGGCAGCAGGATCGCCGTTTCAGCCGCAATGCCACTGAGCAAGGCCCAAAGGGGGCCCTCACGCCAGGCCGCTCCCATGCCGAGCAGCCCCACGATCATCGAACTGGGCCCCGGCGCCGCCTCGGCCAAGGCATAGATATCGGCAAATTGGTTTGAGGTGATCCAGCAGTACTTGTGAACCGCAAGGCTGTGGTACTCGGCCAGCAGGGTGTTGCCGCCGCCCAGGGAAAATAGCGACAGGCTGAGGAAATCCCAGATCACCGCCAGCAAATTGTGCCAATCGCTGAGCTTCATTGGCTCACAGGCCGCATCGACTGCCAAGAGCAAAGGAATCGCCAAGCTCATGGCCGTGCCCCAGCCTTGCCCCTTCGGGGCCAGTACCAGGCCATCGCCACAGGGCCGCTCACCAAGATCACGGGGATCAGGCGTTGGTGAAAGTTATTGAGCGCCAGAAACACACCTGCAGCGAGCACCACGGCCACCGGATCGCGCATGTATTGGCCAGCGATCTTGAACCCCATCGAGAGGGCCATGCCCGCTGCGGCCGCCACCACCCCACTCAGCACGGCCCCAACCGACTCCACCTCATGGAGATAGAAATAGGCCAGGCCTAACAGCATCAAAAAACTGAAGGGCACCAGCAGCATTCCAGCCAGGGCGACCAGGGCGCCCTTGAGCCCCCGGAAGCTGGCGCCGATGTAGACGGCCATGTTGATCTGGTTGGGGCCAGGAAACAGCCGCGCCACGGTGAGGCCAGTGAGGAACTCCTCGTCGGTCATCCAACGGCGCTGCTCCACCACGATGCGCTCACTCCAGGCGGAAAGCCCCCCACCAAACGAGGACAGGGCCACCTGGAGCATGCCGAAAAACAGCTCCCGCAGGCTGGGGGCCGGGGCCAGGGGCCGATCAGAAGAGTTCAGCTCACCCATGGGCTGGGCTCACTCATGGACAAAGTGGGGATCGGGGGGCATTTCGCCCTGCTCGTGCAAGGAGGGATCCAACGGATCAGGGGCGTGGTACTTGGTGGCCAGATCCCAATCGGCCTGGAAGGTGGCCTTCAGCCGCTCCACCACGGCGGGGGCATCGGATTCGATCCCGAGCTCCCGGCGCACATCAAAGGCGCTGCGATCGATGTTCATCGAGCCGGTTTGGGCGAAGACCCCATCAACCAGCATGAGCTTGGCGTGCAGTTTGAGATTTTTTTGACGGCGAATTTTGACGCCAAAGCGCTCCATCACCCGGAACGACGAGAAGGTGTCGTAAATGTCCCAATCGGAGATGCCCCGTTTGCCGCCGCAGAGCAGGCGCACCTTCACGCCGCGCTCCCGGGCCGAAATGATTCGCTCGAGAATCACCGCATCCACAAATTTTGGGTGCTGAATCCAGAGGGTTTTGTTGGCCAGATCGATGATGCGGGCCATCTGGCCCCGGCTGTGCACGCTGCTCCAAACCAGCCCCACGGCGAGGTCTGGATGGAAAAACTCCCGGTTCCAATCGGCTTCAAATCCGGCAATCACCTGCTCCACAAGGGCTGGGGAGTAGCTGACAACGCCGTAATCCCGGGTTTCGGTGAAGTACTTATCCGAGAGATTGAAGGTGGCCACCAGGGCACAGCTGCGATCCACCACCAGGGATTTCTCGTGGGTCACCGGGAAGGCCTCGCTGGTCCAGGCCACATCGATGCCCCAGCCCTGAAGCAGGGCGAAGGCCTCATCGTTCCAACGATCGCCACCGGAGGTGTGGGGATTGAGCATCACCCGCACCATCACCCCCCGCTGATGGGCCCGAAGTAGGGCCTGCTCGATGGCTTCGGATTGGAGCTTGAACTGCTTGATCCTGAGGTGCTCTTGGGCCTGATCAATCAGGGCCACCACAGCCTGGGAGCCGTCTTCGGGCATGACCAACAGCTGCTGGTGATGGTTGAAGACCGAATCAGTCATCCAATAGGGGGAGGGCCTGGCCCGCGCTAGTCGTTCTATTTAAGGGTTGGAGTGGATTCGGCGAGGCTTCCACCGATACCTGGGATTCGGCGACGAGGCCCTAACCTGGCCCGACTACAGCCTGAGCCGTGGCAGCCGCGTCGACCCGCTACATCCTGATCTGCTCCGGAAAGGGTGGCGTGGGCAAAACCACCCTCACCGCCAACCTGGGCATCGCCCTGGCCAAGCAGGGCGCCAAAACCGCGGTGCTCGATGCCGACTTCGGCCTCCGCAACCTGGATTTGCTGCTCGGGCTTGAAAACCGGATCGTTTACACCGCCCAGGAGGTGCTCTCAGGAAGCTGCCGGCTGGAGCAGGCCCTGGTGAAACACAAGCAGGAGCCGAACCTGGCCCTGCTCCCGGCGGGCAATCCCCGCATGCTCGAGTGGCTCACCCCTGAAGACATGGGCAAGATCGCCACGATGCTTGGCGACTTGTTTGATTACGTGCTGATTGATGCCCCTGCGGGCATTGAGGGTGGTTTCAAAAACGCCATGGCCGCCGCCCAGGAAGCGATTGTGGTGACCACGCCTGAAGTGTCCGCGGTGCGGGACGCCGACCGGGTGATTGGCTTGCTCAACACCGAGGGGGTGAAGCCCATCCAGCTGGTGCTCAACCGGGTGCGGCCAAAG
>CANHGA010000193.1 GCA_947460085.1 Synechococcaceae cyanobacterium | reverse complement strand
TCGAGGGCGGAGCGGCAGGCACTCACCACCTCGGGGGCCAGCCGTTCGAGCTCGGCGAGCACCGCGCTGGCCTTGAACAAAAACATGCCGCTGTTCCAGGTGAAACGGCCGCTGGCCAGGAAGGCTTCGGCGGTGGCGCGGTCGGGTTTCTCCACAAAGCGGGCAATCGGCACCGGGCCAGGGGATCCCGCCAGGGGTTCGGCCGCTTCGATGTAGCCGTAACCCGTTTCCGGGGCATTGGGCACGATGCCAAAGGTCACCAGCTGGCCGGCTTCTGCGGCGGGGATGCCGGCGGCAATGGTGGCCCGAAACGTGGCGGCATCACGGATCACGTGGTCGGCGGCGAGCACCAGCAGCAGGGGGTCCTCGCCCCGGGCGGTGGCTTGCAGGGCGGCCACGGCCACGGCGGGGGCGGTGTTGCGGCCCATGGGCTCCAGCAGGATGGCGGCGGGGTCAGCGCCGATCTGCCGCATCTGCTCGGCCACGATGAAGCGGTGGTCTTCGTTGCAGATCAGCAGGGGCGGGGCCAGGCCGTCGAGCCCGTTGAGCCGCTGTTGGGTTTGTTGCAGCAGGGTTTCCTCGCCACTGCCCGCCAGGGCCCAATACTGCTTGGGATAGCTCGCCCGAGAGAGCGGCCACAGCCGGGTGCCGGTGCCACCGCAGAGGATGACGGGGACGAGCTTGCTCTGGGCCATGGGGGAGGAGGTGATCGGGCTATTCAAGGTCAGTCGCCGCTTCACGCCCAGTATTGAGCTCTAGATCAGTCTTGGGGCACTGCAGCCCGCCAACCTCAAGTCACGCCATGATGACGGTGCTCGATGACGGCATCATCATGCGCACCATCGTTGATCTTCCTGAGCCCGAGCGTCTCCAGCTGGATGCGATCTGCTCGCAGCGGGGGATTTCCAGGGCCGAGGGGGTGCGCCAGGCCCTGCGACTCTGGCTGCAGGAGTGCACGCCGAACCACGCTGCGGTTTTTGGCCTCTGGAGCCAGCGTCCGGGGGACGGCCTCAGCATCCAAGAGGACTTGCGCGCGGAGTGGCAGCGGCCGTGACACTGCTGCTGGATAGCAATGTGCTGATCGACGTCCTGCAAGGACGCCGGGCGGCGCTGACCTGGCTCGAAGCCCAGGAGCGTGCAGCGATCAGCGTGATCAGCTGGATTGAAGTGTTGGTGGGCTGTGAGCCCGATCAGCTTGAGCCGGTGAGGAGCTGGCTGGATGGCTTTGCCCGCTTCGAACTGGATCAGCCGGTTGCCGAGATGGCTGTGGTTTGTCGCCAGCAGCTTGGTTTGAAAGTACCCGACGCGATCATCCTGGCCACGGCCCGACGTCACGGCTTGATCTTGGCCACCCGAAACAGCAAGGATTTCCCGATGACTTTGGGGGATGTGATCCATCCCTATGGGATTTAAAGATCCAGCAATCCAGGCGGCGGGGTGATGCCAATCCAGCCCTGCTCGATCTCCACCACCGGCACGATCGCTTCCACAAAGGGGATCAGCACCTGGCGGCCATCGAGATCGATTTCCAGGAGGTCGTTGCCGGCATGGATCAGGTTGCTCACCGTGCCGATGGCAGCTCCCTCCAGCCGCACCTCCAGCCCCACCAGATCGAGCAGATGGAATTCACCCTTGGCCAGCTTGGGGCGATCGCTGGCCTTCACCACCAGTTCTTCTCCCACCAGGGCCTCGGCGGCTTCGCGGGAATCGATCCCAGCGAAACGCACCACAAACAACTCCTTGCCGGGCAGCTGGCGGCCGCCGAGTAATTCAATTGGGCGGGCGGGATCCTGGCGGCGCTGCAGCCAGCGCTCACCTGGCTTGGTGAAGCGCTCCGGGAAGTCGCTGAGGGGCAGGATGCGCAGCTCGCCCTTCAGGCCCTGGGCGCCCACCACCTTCCCCACCACCATCAACTCGTCGGGTTGGGTTGGGGGCGTGGTCATGGGTGGGGGTGTGGTCATGGGTTGTCTTGAAGTTGCTGCACGGCGTGTTGGAGCAGGGGAAGCGATTGCTCGCAGATCACCAGGATTTGCTCCGCATCCAGATCGAAAACCTGGAGGGCGATCACATCAGGTAAGCCCATCGCCCCGCGCCAATCCACCTCGGGGAATTGGCTCGCCAAAGCACCATCCGTCAGCCGATCCAGACGTTTGATGGCTTCGCCAACGGCAAGGAATTGCATGCAGATCACATCCAGCAAATCTTGGCCTGCCTCCTGATCTAGCAAGGCCGGATTTTCGAGCAGGGGTTGGGCCTTGCGTTCGATCCGCTGGAGGGCAGTGGCCAGTTGCAGGAGGAGGTCGGGGAGGCTGGGATTCACGCCCGCACCCCTTCCGCCAGGATCCGTTGCTTGAGCGCGGGATTCATCCGTTCCCGTAGCCGCACCAGGTCGACCGGCCGATCCAAGAGGGCTTCAAGTTCGCGTTTGAGGTGAACGGCGGCGTAGGGCTCGAGCTGATCGAAGCGAACCCACACATCCACATCGCTGGTTGGCGTGGCTTCATCGCGGGCCATCGAGCCAAACAGGCCGATCTCTGCAAGTTGAAAGCGCTGTTGCCAGTGGGGCAGCTGTTGGCGTAGCAGGGCGAGCACTGGGTCTTTGCTAAGGCGGCCGGGGCTTGCCTGGGGCTGGGCGGCATGGTCGGCCTGGTGGCGGAGCCAGTAACCGCTGGGAAGGCTGAAATAGCCGCAGAGCCGACGATCGGTATCGGGGCTGATCAGGCGCTTGCCGTTGGTGATGGCACTGATGCGGGAAGCCGGTACGCCGATGTCCTTGGCGAGGCGGTACTGGCTCAGGCCCCGGGGCTCCAGGAAGGAGCGCTTGAGGTGCTCACCTGGGGACACGCTCTGCATGGCTGGATAATACCGCGATGCGGAATGGGTCGCTGGGTTGGGTGGCTTGGCTCAATAATGGGTTCACGCCAGCATTGTTTCCCTGGCTGGCTCGAACCATGGCCGACCTTCCGATCCTTCCCGGTTCCACGGTGGTGGTGCGCGATAACCGCTCGATCTACAACGGCTACAAGGGCTTCGTGCAGCGCATCAGTGGCGTCCAGGCGGCGGTGCTGTTTGAAGGCGGCAACTGGGACAAGCTGGTCACCATGCCGCTGAAGACCCTCGAGCAGGCTTGAGGGCAGCTAAGGCAGAGCGGGCCGCATCCTGTTCGGCCGCCCGCCGCGACTGGCCCCAGCCTTGGTGGGCTGGCTGGCCGGGGAGCGTGACCTCGCACCAGAAGCGCTGGGGGTCGGCATGGCCCTGGCTGCGTTCTTCGCAGCGGTAGCTGGGTAGGCCCAGGCCTTGGCCCTGGCTCCATTCCTGCAGGCCCGATTTCCAGTTGTGGCGATCGGGATCGGCCGCCAGCTCGGCGGCGCTTGATTGCCAATGGGGCGTCAGCCACTGCAGCACGGGATCCAGTCCGCCCTGGCTGCCTCCCCAGGCGCTGTAGATGGCCCCGATCAGGGCTTCGGTGCATTCGGCCCGCACGGTGGCCTGGCCCGCTTGATCGCCTTGGGCCATCGCGCCCAGGTGCACAACGCTTTCGATGCCGCAGCGCTCGCCCAGGTCGGCCAGCCAGCGGTCGCTCACCAGCTGGGCCCTCAGGGCCGAGCGACGGCCCACGCTGAGGCTGCTGTGGTGCTGCTCGAGGTAGACAGACGCTGCCAGACGCAGCACCGCATCCCCCAGAAATTCGAGCTGCTCGTGGTTGATCGCCAGGCCGGCTGAGCTGTGGCTGAGGGCTTCTTCTACGGCTGCTAGCGACTCGGCGCCCACCCCTGGGCCGCCTGGGGCTGTGGGCTCAAGGCCCAGCTGGCCCAGGAAGGCAACCAGTTGCTCGAGGCGGCCTGGCTTGAGGCTTGTTTTCATGGAGGGCTTCAACTGAGCAGTGGAAGTCAGAGGCTCACCATTTCGATGCTGGTTTGGGCGGGTAGATGGCTGGCTTGGTCTTCACTGAGGCCATCGAGGTGGAAGCGAATCGCCTCGCGAATCTCTTTGAGCAGTTCGCTTTTGGTGCCCGCTGTGGCAATGC
>CANHGA010000192.1 GCA_947460085.1 Synechococcaceae cyanobacterium | reverse complement strand
TAATCATCCTGCCATCTTAACGCTGACCTGTGTGAGACAAGCACCCTTGATGACTTTCAGTGTCGCCAATACATCCACCTTCAAAGAAGCAAGGCCGAAGGCGGAAGGAGAAATTATCCCCAGGACAACATCAATGCCCAGAAATTTTCAAATTTTCCTAGCAGTGCCAGGAGAAGACCGCGAGACCAGCAAAAGCACAATGCTTCCGATTTTCGCTGAAAAACAAATCGAAATGTCCTAAAACCCAATCACTTTGCAAGGCTAGAAGGAAGTTCTGCTTTCATCCTTCAACCACCTCCAACAAATCACCAATCCCGCAATTCAGGGCCGTCACGATCTTGGATGCCAAATCCAGCCACAATGCTGATGCCGCCTTGTTGTCGATTCTTACGAGACGAGCAACCGGCCTCGGCACGGCGCAGATTGGCCAGAGCAATTGCCTTGACAAGGGTCCAAGCCCTAGAGTCACCAGACTAGGTGCCCAAAACCAGGGAGGACTTGGTCCTACCGCAATCTCGTCCAATGGTGGGGGAGCGGTACGGGAGGGTCAGTCCAAATGGCCACTATTAGCGGTCAAACAGGCTCCCAACTCACCAAATCGGTCATTGCGATGCGTCAGCCCCCCATGGCGGGCCAGCAGGCTCAAGTGTTCAACAACGCCGACAGCTTTGCCCAGGCCTTTGATGAAGCCTGGAAAAAACACGAGGACAGCCAGCCCAACCATGGCCTGGAGCAGGGCGAAAAATTGGCGCTCATCCTTGAGCTCGTAGCCGAACACCCATTCCGGCAAAACGAACCTGAATTGTCCTTACAGGTGGCCACATTCCGCCTCAGGCTCCTGGGGCTTTAGGGCTCCGGCCAGTAGCGTCGCCCCCAACTGCAATTGGGTGCCATGGGCAGCTCCCTTGGTCGGTTGGTGCAGATGCTCAGTGCGGGCTTCAGCAACCAGCAACAGGCCTTTGACAACCCTCCCCTCTACGCCCACATCCTGGTGAAGTTTCGGCCGATGCCGCAACTGCAACCGGGTTCCCTCCTGCTTGAGCAGAGCTACGCCATCAATCCAGCGGCTCCCTATCGGATCCGGGTCCTGCGGGCTGAGTGCCAAAACGGAGAGGACGGCGGCAAGCTGATCATCCACAACCAGGCCCTGGCCGACGACCAACGCTTTTGGGGCGCCGTTGACAACCCCGAACTGCGCCAACAAATCCAACTCTCCGACCTCAAACCCCTAGAAGGCTGTGCCTATGAGGTGCGCGAGGAGGGCGACGGCTTCATTGGCGAGGTGGAACCTGGCTGCCGCTGCCTGGTCGAACGCAAAGGGGCCGTCTCCTACCTCGTGAGTCGCCTGGAGCTCAATCCCCATGGGATGCGCACCCTCGATCGAGGCCACGACCCCGAAACCCATGAACACCTCTGGGGCTCCCTGGCAGGTCCCTTTGAATTCAGCCGCACCGACGACTACAGCGCCGAGGTTCCCCAAGCCTGGCTCCAGGCCTGGGAGGGCTAGGGGCTGCAGGGCCTAGGCGCTCAACTCATCCATAAACGCCTGTTCGTGCTCGACCTGGTGGCGCTCAGCCTGCTGACCCTCGACCTGGTGACGCTCGAACCGCTGATGCCCGAATTGGGGGCGCTCAAACTCTTGGCGCTCAAAACTGGGGCGCTCAAACTCGTGATCGTCCAGGAAGGGCTCTTCCTCGGCGATGGTTTCTTCCTCGGCGATCGGTTCTTCCTCAGCGACGGGCTCGTCTTGATGGGGCGCTTGAGCAGCCACCCCCTTTAGGAGCGATTCAATCCGGGCCAGCCGGTCTTCGGTTTCAACCAAACGCAGCTCGGTGCCCTCAGCCAGGGGGGCGCCTGGGGCCAAACCTCCGTCCAGGAGCTGCTCCAGCCGCAACTCGTGGCCCGCCAGGCGCTCCTCCAGTTCCAACAGCCTGAAAGTGAGGATTTCAGCCACCTCAGAGAGGGTTTGCAACTGGTCGGCCAGTCGCTGGGTGCAATCTGCCGCCTTCAGCTCAGGAGCCATGGGCCGTACCAGGGGGTTGGCCGGATGGTATCGGTGGGGCATGGAAACGCCAGGGGGCTGACGGCCTCGGGCGGCCCTTGGTTTGTAACGATTGTGAAAGCCTTTGGATTCGGTCAAAACAGACCCATAGGATCCGGCTGCAGCCGTTGGTTGAGTCTTGACTCCCCTGCTGCACCGACCTGCCGCCGTTTGGCGCGGCTCCGTCTTACCTCCCTCCGGCCTCTCACGCTCATGACACTCGCCAACGCTGCCTACCTGGGCATCGAGCGTTTTACCAATACCCCTGCCAAGGAAAACTGGGCTAACGCCACCGAGAACGACAAGGCCGCCCTGATCCGCGCCGTGTATCGCCAGGTGCTGGGCAACCAATACGTGATGGCCAGTGAGCGGCTGGAAGGCCCGGAATCGCTTTTCAAGCGCGGCTATCTCAGCGTGCGGGAATTTGTGCGCCAAGTAGCCAAGAGCGGCCTCTATAGGGCGAAGTTCTTTGAGAACTGCAACGCCTACCGCTTCATCGAGCTCAACTTCAAGCACCTGCTGGGCCGCGCTCCCCAGAACAAGGCGGAGATGCTCCACCACTTCACGATCCTCCAAGAGAAGGGGTTCGACGCGGAAATCGATTCCTACCTCGACAGCGCTGAATACCAAGATCGCTTCGGTGAAGAGGTGGTGCCCTTCCTGCACGGCTTTAACTACAACGCCGGCCAGCAGGGACTTCAGTTCTCCTACATGCTCCAGCTCACCCGGGGCGTTGGCGCCTCTGTTCGCGGTGATGCCCTCAAGACCCAATCCCGCCTCAACCCTGCGGTGCACGCCGAGCAGCCGATGGCCGTGGTGAGCCCCAACGCCGCCGGAGCCATGTTCCGCAAGGTGGGCACCGATGGCGTCACCCGCCAGGGCGTAGGTGCCGGCGAAGAAGGCCGGACCTTCCGCGTCGAAATCACCGGGTTCAGCAACTACCGCTTGCACAAGCGCAGCAACCGGGTGCGCTTCATCCCCTTCAACAAAATGCTGGAGTACCACCAGCAGATCCAGCGGGAAGGCGGCCGCATTGCCAGCATCACTCCGGTGAACTGAGCGGCCCTGAGCCCCACCTCTTCCCTCTCGCCCAACCCATTGCTGTACGAGCCATGAAAGTTTCTGCAGGCACCCGAGGCACCAGCTTCAGTAGCGGCCGCCAGGTCACCTTCACGGTGACCGGCATGAACAACAACGACTATTCCCGCACCGCGGACATGGTGATGAATGTGCCCTACACCCGCATGAACGAGACCATGCGCATAGTGCAGCGCATGGGCGGCAAGATCACTGGGATTGCCGTGAATGGCGGCGACAGTGGCAGCGCCCCAGCGCCTGCCCGCAAAAAGACCGTGAGCAAGGTTGCTAAGGAAGCGCCCGCCAACGACTAAGCCCCCCTGGGCTTAAGACCCCAAAGCCCCCAACCGGGGGCTTTTTTGATGCTCTGATGCCCTGGGTTCGCGGCAAGCGACGGCGAGAAAGCACAACCATCAAAAAGCCAACGTTCGCAGCGAACCAGTGCCTTGCTCTGGCACCCCCAAAAGCCTGTCTGCCACTGGCACGATGCCGGCGGTGACCGTTTGTAACGGGGCCCTCATCCAGGCCCCATTACCACCAAAAATAGGCGGGTCATGTTGACGTCTGTTTTGCCTTTGCCAGGGCTTCACCCCGGGCAATCCGAAACACCGGCAACCTGCTTCCCATCACTCTCCCGACTCTTCGTCGAGACAAGGAGCCTCCCAAATGTTCGACGCCTTCACCAAGGTTGTTGCCCAGGCTGATGCCCGTGGCGAATTCATCAACGCTGGCCAAATCGACGCCCTCGCGGCGATGGTCGGCGACAGCTTCAAGCGCATGGACACGGTGAACCGCATCACCTCCAACGCTTCCGCCATCGTCACGGGCGCTGCCCGCGAACTGTTCGCTCAGCAGCCTGCTCTGATCGCCCCCGGAGGCAACGCTTACACCCATCGCCGCATGGCTGCCT
>CANHGA010000191.1 GCA_947460085.1 Synechococcaceae cyanobacterium | reverse complement strand
TCCAGCGATCCGGGGTTTCGCCCCCCGGCGCCAGCTGGTCAGCGCTGGCACTACCGGCACCGAGCCCCCCCCGGCGCAGGAAACGGGAGACCGCCGCATCCAGGCTGTAACTCAGCTGTTCCAGCTGATTGGAGGGCAGATGCACCTCGGCGTCATGGAATTCCACCCCCCCCGTGCCGGCCCCAATCACCACGGCCGGCAACACCAAGCCCAGGTCGCTCAAGGATTGGTAAACGCTGGGGCCCACGGCCCCCTGCTCAAGCAACAGGGCATCGAACTCCTCCCGGCGCCGATCCAGCTCCGCGACGGGGTTGGAGGAGGGATCAACCCAAACCATTTGGCAGCGTCCACCTTTCAACCAGCGGGAGCAGACCTGCCCAATCGAGGGATCCCGGATCAGGGAAGCAATCGTGAGGGATGGCTCAGCCATGGAGGGCTTTTAGCGCGGGACGCCCGGCGACTGTTGGCGACCATATTGACGAAAGGAAGCCTGAAGTTGGAAGATTGTTGTTTGTTTTCCAACTTGCATGCGTCAGGCCGAATGATGAGGGGATGGCCCCCGTCAGCCTGACCATGCCCCTGTCGCCATGAGCAAAGCCACTGATACTGCGAAAGCGGATACTGCGAAATCCGATACCCCCCAAGCGGATACCCCCACGACAGAGAAGGGTCCCTACGCCATTGTCGAGGCCTCCGGCCAGCAGTTCTGGGTTCAGCCCAACCGCTACTACGACCTTGACCGTATCTCCGCGGAAGTCGACAGCACCGTGACCTTGGAGAACGTGCTCCTGGTTAACGATGGCAAGGAAGCCACCCTGGGCCTGCCCTACGTCAAGGGCGCCACCGTGGTGCTGAAGGTGATGGCCCATCGCCGCGGCCCGAAGTTGATTGTCTATAAAATGCGCCCCAAGAAGAAAACCCGTCGTAAGAACGGTCACCGCCAGGAACTGACCCGCGTCATGGTGGAGTCGATTTCCGTAGGCGGCAAGAGCCTGGCCTGATAGGTCCTTCCCAAACCAAGACCCCCATTCCCTGATATCCCCCCATGGCCCACAAGAAAGGCACAGGCTCCACCCGTAACGGCCGCGATTCCAACTCCAAGCGCCTGGGTGTCAAGCGCTACGGCGGTGAAGCTGTCAGTGCTGGCTCCATCCTGATCCGTCAGCGCGGCACCTCCGTACTCCCCGGCGTCAATGTGGGCCGTGGTTCCGACGACACCCTCTTCGCCCTCACCGATGGCGTGGTGAGCTTCGACACCATCAAGCGCGGCCTGCGCAGCCGCAAGCGCATCAACATCGCCGTCGGCTGAGCCAGAGGCTCTTTGACCAGATACGACCAGAAGCCGGTGCCCCCTGGGTACCGGCTTTTTTGTGCCCGCTAGGCCATCAGCCGGTAGGCGCGGGTGGTGATCAGCAAGGGGTGAAACACCTCCAAGAATCGGGTTTGGAGGGTCCGGAAGAAGGTCTCCACCAACGCCGGATCATCGAAATGGAAGGGATATTCCCCGGCATAGCCCTTGAAGAAATACCAATTCAGGAGGGCGGTGGCCGAGGGGGTCATCCGCTCGGCAAAGGTATGGAGCTGGGCCGCTGGATCGGCCAGGTGCTCCAGCACATCCAGGCAGACAACCGTGTCGAACTGGGCAGGCAGAGCTGGATCGCAGAGATCGCGCAGGCAACTCACCTTGGCCTCAAGGCCCAGGCTTTGGGCCCGGGCCGCCACAAAGGCCCGGTTATGGGGATTGAGATCCACAAACCACACCCGCTCCACCTGGGGCAGGGCCGCCGCCGCCAGGGCATGGCTGCCGATGCCACCGCCAAAATCGAGCACCTGGCCCCGGGCGAAGCTGGCCTGAAGGCGCAGGGTGTCGGCGATGTAGTCGGCGCTGCCCAAATGCCAGGCCGCCAGCTCCAGCAGGTGGGCCGTGCCGACGGTTTCCTCGTAGAAGCTGCCCGCTTGATCGGGGTCAAAGGCGCCGGGATGGAGGGCGGCCAGATCCTCAGTGCTTTTAGGAAGCTTCTGTTCCAGCTGCTCAGCTGAGAGGCCCAGGAACTGGGCCAACTGCTGGCGCAGATCAAACCCATCGGCGAGAAAGTGCTCCACATCCAAGGCTGGTCCTGCCACGCCAACGGGTACTGCCACGCCAAATCCCAATCAATCAAGGGAAACCTAAAGGGCAGCACCTTGAAGGGTGACCATGGGAACAGCCCCCCACGCTCAACCCGCCATCGGCGGCCAGCAAGCCCCACCCCATGCTCTGCGGCTTTCTTGTGATCGACAAACCGGCTGGCATCACCTCCCACAGCTGCGTGGGGGCCGTGCGGCGGGCCTACGGGCTCAAGCGGGTGGGCCATGGCGGCACCCTCGATCCAGCCGTCACCGGCGTACTGCCCATGGCCTTAGGCCCCGCCACCCGGCTGCTGCCCTACCTCGAGGGCGATAAGGCCTACTGCGGCGTGGTGCAGCTGGGCGTACGCACCAGCACCGACGACCTGGAGGGCACCATCCTCAGCCAGGCCCCCGTGCCCCAGCTCGAGAGCCAGGCCATCGAGGCAGCCTTAGCGGGCTTTCGCGGATTGATCCAGCAACGGCCTCCCCAGGTGTCCGCCGTGCACGTGGATGGCCAGCGGGCCTATGCCCGCGTGCGCCAGGGCGAACAGCTCGACCTCCCCACCAGGCCCGTAAGGATCGAAGCGCTCGCGCTCGACCATTGGGACCAGGCCACGGGCCAGCTCCAGCTCCAGGTGCGCTGCTCAGCTGGCACCTACATCCGATCCCTGGCCAGGGACCTCGGCGAGCTGTTGGGCTGCGGCGGTGCCCTGGCCCAGCTGCGGCGCACGGAGGCCCTGGGCTTTGGTTTGGAGCAGGCCGTCAGCCTGGAGCAGCTGCAGGAGCAGGGTCCGGCGCCGCTGTTGAACCCCCTTGAGGCCCTCGCCCACCTACCCCAGCACCAGCTCCTGGATGGGCAGGTCGCCGGCTGGCGCTGCGGCCGGGCCTTCGAGGCCGATGCAGGCCTCAGCGGCCAGCTCCCGGCGGACCAACCGGTGGCGGTGCTGGCACCGGATGGCAGCCTGGCCGGCATGGCCCGCGCCCTGGAGGGCGGCCTGCTGCAGCCCAAGCTGGTGTTTGACGCCGCCGGTTAAGGGCAATGGCAGGCCATAGCAAATGGAGCCAAATCAAACGCACCAAGGCGGTGGTGGATGGCAAGCGCGGTGCGGTGTTCACCCGCTTGGGCCGCGAAATCATGGTGGCGGCCCGCGCCGGGGGCGATCCGGCCGGCAACTTCCAGCTGCGCACGGCGATCGAGAAGGCCAAGGCTGCTGGTGTGCCGAACGCCAACATCGAGCGGGCCATCCTCAAGGGATCGGGCCAGGGCTCGGGGGAAGGCGAGCAATTTGAGCAGGTGCGCTACGAGGGCTATGGGCCTGGCGGGGTGGCTGTGCTGGTGGAAGCCTTCACCGACAACCGCCATCGCACCGCCGCCGAGGTGCGCCTGGCCTTCAACAAACAGGGGGGCAACCTGGGGGAAACGGGCTGCGTGGGCTACCTGTTTGAACTCCGGGGCGTGGTGCGGCTCGCCGCCACCGGCCTCGATGAAGAGACCCTGCTCGAGGCCTTACTTCGCCTGGAAGCCAGCGGGGGCCCTATTGCCTTGGGCTACGACGCCCAGGCCGACGGGGGCTGGGAGGTGAGCTCGAGCTTTGCGGCCCTCGAAGCCCTGCAGGACGGATTGCGCACCTGCGCTCTGGCGGTGGAGAGCTGGGAGCAGCGCTGGATTCCCCAGACCAGCACCGAGCTCCTGGAGCTGGAGCCCCTGCGCAGCTGCCTGCGCATGCTCGATGCCCTCGAAGACCTCGATGACGTGCGCAGCGTCACCTCCAACCTGGAGGCCGATGCAGCGCTAATAGAAGCAGTATTGGGCTGAGATCTTGCCCGCCTGGGGCGATGAGGGGGCCCTCAGCTCGAAGCCGAGGTGTAGAACCGCAGGGCGAAGCCCCAGAACCAGCGGCTGAGGGCCAGGGACACCACCGCCGCCACCACCGATGCCAGCAACCATTGGCTGCTGCCGGTGCCCAGGATCGCTTCG
>CANHGA010000190.1 GCA_947460085.1 Synechococcaceae cyanobacterium | reverse complement strand
CTCAGGCCGCGATCCCACCTACGGGGTCAGCCTCAATTTCATCAGCGTGGAAGCAAGGGATCAGGCCAGCACCGGTGCGGCCAGTTTCCAGATCACGAACCTCCTGCGCCAGCGGCACCGGATCCTTCGCGAAGACGACTTTGCCGTGCGCTCCCAGAAGGATGCCCTGACCATCGTGAGCACCATCACCGGCGGCCTCACCCTGATGCTGGCGGCGATCGGCGCCATCTCCCTGTTGGTGGGCGGGATCGGCATCATGAACATCATGTTGGTGTCGGTCAGTGAACGCACCGAGGAAATTGGCCTCCGCAAGGCCCTGGGAGCCCGCAGCAGCGATGTGTTGCGCCAATTCCTGGTCGAATCCCTCGTGCTCTCCAGCCTGGGCGGGGTGATTGGCAGTGGCCTGGGCCTGGGTGCGGTGGCCCTGGTGGCGCTGGTAACGCCCCTGCCCGCGAGCATTGGTGCCAGCACCGTGCTCGTCACCGTGGGGCTCTCTGGCTCGATCGGTCTCTTTTTTGGCGTGGTTCCGGCCCGGCGAGCGGCCCGGCTCGATCCAATTGTGGCCTTGCGGAGTCTCTAGGGCGTCGATTTGGTTTCAGCGCTGCCTGAAAAACGAAGAAAAGCCGCAAGTTTAAAAACCGTGGCAGTTGCTACCGAGACCGACCTGGGATTGGTGGGTTGATGGCTAGGTCTCAACCTTGGTCCTTGATTGGAGCACGCACCCTGCGGCTATCACAATTCCAGCGATCGCATGGTGATCCTGCGCTGTCTTGGTGCCGGCAATTTTTTTCTGGAGCGGGTGGTTTTCCCGTTTGAGCTGTTGAGTTTCGAATGTCCGGCGGATTCGGAAGTCGAAATTTGGACCCACAGCCTCGGTGGACCCGAGATGGTGGAATCCTTTCCTTCCCGGGAGCTGGCCATCCACGAAGGGGACTCCTGCGCCGCAGCTGGCTAGCAGGCTGACCGTCCGTGCCGCGGCACCGTTACAGTTATTAAGACTTTTTCTCAGTTATGAACCAGCGCTGGCGCCTGATTGCCCTCTGGCTGCTGCCCCTTGCAGTGGTCGCCTTTCTGGGATGGCAACTGCTCAGCTCTGGTGGAGCCTCTCGATTGAGTCCCGGAAGCGCCCGAAACGCCCCCACTGAGGCCCCCCGCAATGCGGCGGTCGCCCGCATGAGCTACGGCCGCTTCCTGGATTACGTCGATGCCGGCCGGGTGACCTCGGTGGACATCTTTGATGGTGGACGCAGTGCCGTGATCGAGGCGGTGGACCCCGATCTCGATAACCGCGTTCAGCGTTTGCGGGTGGATCTCCCCGGGGTTGCTCCTGAGCTGGTGAACAAGCTCAAGGACCAGGGCATCAGCTTTGACATTCACCCCCCCAAGGCTGCACCGCCTGCCTTGGGCTTGCTTGGGAATCTGCTCTTCCCGCTTCTGTTGATTGGCTCGCTCATTTTCCTGGCCCGTCGCTCCAATGGCATGCCTGGGGGGCCTGGCCAGGCGATGCAGTTCGGCAAGACCAAGGCCCGCTTTGCGATGGAAGCTGAAACGGGCGTCAAATTCGATGATGTTGCCGGCGTAGAGGAGGCCAAAGAGGACCTCCAGGAAGTGGTCACCTTCCTGAAAACCCCTGAGCGCTTCACCTCCGTGGGCGCGAAAATTCCCAAGGGCGTTTTGCTGGTCGGCCCCCCTGGCACGGGTAAAACCCTGTTGGCCAAGGCCATTGCAGGAGAGGCTGGCGTGCCCTTTTTCTCCCTCTCGGGTTCCGAGTTTGTGGAAATGTTCGTGGGCGTGGGCGCTTCCCGGGTCCGGGACCTCTTTAAGCGGGCCAAGGAAAACAGCCCCTGCATCATTTTCATCGACGAAATCGATGCGGTTGGCCGCCAGCGGGGCGCCGGTGTGGGCGGTGGTAACGACGAGCGGGAGCAAACCCTCAACCAGCTCCTCACGGAGATGGATGGCTTCGAGGGCAACAGCGGCATCATCATCATCGCGGCCACCAACCGGGCCGACGTGCTCGATTCAGCCCTGTTGCGTCCAGGCCGTTTCGACCGCCAGGTCCAGGTTGATGTCCCCGACATCAAGGGCCGTATTTCGGTGCTTAAGGTGCATGCCCGCAATAAAAAGTTGGCACCCGATGTGAGCCTGGAGGCCGTGGCCCGCCGCACCCCTGGTTTCTCGGGTGCAGACCTCGCCAACCTGCTCAACGAGGCCGCCATCCTTACGGCCCGCCGCCGCAAGGACGCCACAACCCTCGCCGAAATCGATGACGCCGTCGATCGGGTCATTGCCGGCATGGAGGGCAAGCCCCTCACCGATGGGCGCAGCAAGCGGCTGATTGCTTATCACGAAGTTGGCCATGCCCTGGTGGGCACCCTGGTCAAGGCCCATGACCCGGTCCAAAAGGTCACCTTGATTCCCCGCGGTCAGGCCCAGGGCCTCACCTGGTTCTCCCCCGATGAAGAGCAGATGCTCGTGAGTCGGGCCCAATTACGGGCCCGCATCATGGGGGCCCTTGGCGGTCGAGCCGCTGAGGCCGTGGTCTTCGGCTACGCCGAGGTGACCACAGGAGCAGGAGGCGACATCCAACAGGTGGCCTCCATTGCCCGTCAAATGGTCACCCGCTTCGGCATGAGTGATTTGGGCCAGGTGTCCTTCGAAGCCGGAAACCAGGAGGTCTTCCTAGGCCGCGACCTGATGACCCGAAACGATGGATCCGACCGGCTCGCCAGCAAAATTGACGATGCCGTACGCGCCATCGTCCAGAGCTGCTATAGCGAAACCGTGGCCCTAGTGGCCGAGCATCGGGCCTGCATGGACCGGGTGGTTGAGCTCCTAATCGAGAAGGAGAGTCTCGATGGCGATGAATTCCGGGCCATCGTGGCCGAATTCAGCACCATCCCAGAGAAAGAGCGGTTCTCCCCCGTCCTTGACAAGGAGACCAGCCTTAGCTGACCGGGCGAATGGGCCGCTTTTCAATCACCTTGTCGATGAGGCCGTAATTCACGGCCTCCGCTGGTGACATGAAAAAGTCGCGGTCTGTGTCTTCCTGGATGCGGTCCAGGGGTTGGCCGGTGCGATCGGCCAGCTCCTGGTTCAGCTTTTGCTTGAGGTAGAGGATTTCATCGGCCTGAATACGGATGTCGCTGGCCTGGCCCCTGGCCCCACCCAAGGGCTGGTGGATCATGATCCGCGAATGGGTCAGGCTGCTTCGCTTGCCCTTGGCGCCCGCAGTCAGCAAAAAGGCCCCCATGGAGGCCGCCAGGCCCACGCACACGGTTTGCACATCAGGCTTGATGTGCTGCATGGTGTCGAAGATGCCAAGCCCGTCGTACACCGAGCCCCCCGGGGAATTGATGTACATGAAGATGTCCTTGTCGGGATCCTCCGCCTCGAGGAAGAGGAGCTGGGCCACCACCCGGTTGGCGGATTCAGCGGTTACGGGCTCACCGAGAAAAATGATCCGTTCGCGCAACAGGCGCGAATAGATATCGAACGCGCGTTCGCCCCGACCCGACTCTTCAATGACGATCGGGATCATGGGCCAAACAATTGAACTGAGACGATCTTACTGAGCCTGGCCCGCTAGGGTCGCTCCACTTCTGGTTGTTCCGAGTGGGCGTTGCTCTCACCGTTGCCGATAGCAAGCGCGCTTTCCATCTGGCATTCCCCTACGTGATCGCCCCCCTCTACCGGAGGGTGGTGGATGAGCTCCTGGTGGAGCTCCACCTGCTTAGCCATCAGGCTGGCTTTGAACTTGATGCCCTGTTTAGTTGCGGTCTCATCCAGGTCTTCGACGGATTTACCAAGGGCTACCGCCCCGAGCAACACCGGGAGGGGCTCCTGGCCGCCCTCTGCGCCGCCTCTGGCTTTGATGCCCAGCAACTGCGCCAACAACGGGATGGGGCCATGGCCGCCATGGGCCACCACAGCGTGGACGAGGTGAAGCAATGGGTGGAGCAGCAAGGCGAGGGAGCCCCCCAACCGGTAGCCGAAGCCCTGGCAGGCATTCGCCGCCCTGATTTTCACTACTCAAGGCTCGTGGCCGTTGGCCTCTTCAGCCTGCTGGAGCAGGCCCAGGGCGCCGAT